>CALAEM010000019.1 GCA_937890985.1 uncultured Treponema sp.
ATTAAAATCCTTGCAAGGATTTTAATGCTCCACATCGGCTGCACGTTCGGTGAATGGCGACAGTTAAGCATTTTAGTCTGCTTTGTTTACGTGGATAAAAAAATAAAAATAAAACTTAATCGATTGCACAAAATCCCGATAATCTTAAGTGAGGGGTTTTTATGGTGCAAGATTTATCAAAACAAATGGAAGCTGTTTTAAAGTCTCAAATTAAGCTTATGGATGAAATTTATTCGTTGCAACGAAAAATATATGGTACAGTTTTGAAACGGGACTGGGAAAACACAAAAAACGGGATGAGCGAGTTGGACGGACTTTCGGAGCGTTTTTGCGAAGCCGATAAACGTTTGGCATCATTAATCGCGGAACACGGTCAAGTAAGTTCTGGAAAGTCGGGCGAAACTATCGAAAGCTTGATCGCTGGTTTTCCCTCTGTAGGTAATGCGACACTCGAAAATTTATATAAGACACTCAAAGAAAAGGTTCTTTTATCTAAAATCGAAAATGATGTGTTTAACAATTACATTGACCACGCCCGAACGTTAATAAGCGGAGTGTTCGATGTTGTTTCGCATAACCGCTCAGGTGAAACATACACGAGGATGGGCGTGAAAGCTGACAGCGATTTAAGTAATCTTGTGGTAAACCGAGTATACTAAAAAACTAAAAAACTAACGCGGGTATCTCGTGAAATTGTCTATTTTCAAAAGGTCCCCGACGACTTTAACGTGCGGTGACTTTGTCGCACTATTTTTTTCTTTCATTTCAGCCATTTCAGCAAAAATTATAAAAAGCAATATTTTTTCAATGCATCTTGAAATTTATAAATGTTTAAAAATTTTTACCCCCTTGACTAGATATTAAATTTCGTTTATTCTAGTGTGAAGTCTTTTAGGGGGATTTATGGGCGAGTTGAAGCCTGCAGCGATTGGTGCCGCAATCGGCTTTGTGCTGTCGTTTTTAATCGGTTTGATAAGTGGCGTTAGCTTTTGGACTATTTGTTTACGGGCAATTATCTTAGCCGTTGTGTGCGGTGCGGTCGGCTTTTTTGTTTCGGTTATTTTTAAAAAATATCTTCCAGAGCTTTTTAGCGAAACTGGCGGCACAGGACAGACAGAAAAGGATTTGGGTAAAAATTTAAATATTGTTTTAGATGAAGAAGTATCGAAGCCAGTTGAAAAAAGAGAAACGCAAATTGAAGAAAGTGTGTTTGAGGAAGCAGAGGCGAAGCCTGAAGAGCAAGCTTCGCTAGGTGAAACGGCTAATGCTGCCGATGTTGCAGACGCTGCACCTCAAACGAAGGGGAGTGGGACTTCACTGGAAGAACTTCCGGATATGTCTCAATTTGCTAATCCGCTTGAGCATTCAATCGGTGAAGTAACATCCGACTTGGTGGATGCAGGCACCGACAGTGTTAAAAAAGAAAGTGGAGGCGAGTTCGGCTCTGACAACGTGCGGGATATGGCAAAAGCGATTCACACCATCTTGAAAAAGGAATCAACATAAATGGACACATCAAAATTTGACAGTATATCTGAGCAGGAGCTTTGGGAGCAATACAAAAAAAATCAGTCTCCTGAGATTCGAGAGTACTTTATCGTAAAATATGCTCCGCTAACAAAATATGTTGCTGGAAAGATTTCTAACGCATTGCCTAATCATGTTGAGTTTGAAGATATTGTCGGTTACGGTGTTTTTGGTCTTTTGGACGCGATTGACAAGTACGACCCAGATAAAGGTGTGCAGTTTAACACCTATGCCGTCAACCGCATACGCGGTGCGATTTATGACGAGCTTCGCTCGATTGATTGGGTGCCACGTTCGATACGCCAAAAAACACGGCAGGTTGAAGAAACAGTTTCAGATTTGGAAGCGAAGCTGGGTAGGTCGGCAACCAACGAAGAAATAGCGAAAAGCATGGGCATGACCGTTACTGATTATGATGACCTTTTGCTAAAAATTTCCAACTCAAGTATTATTTCGCTAACGTCGGCAAGATATCAAAGCGACGTAAGTGATTCAGCGGCAGTTGGCGACACACTTGAAGCACCTAATGCATATAACCCAGATGTTATAGTTGAACGTGAAGAGATAAAAAAAATCGTGATTCAAGCGATAAACGAGTTGCCTGAACGCGAAAAAAACGTCCTAATTATGTATTATTACGAGGATATGACGCTCAAAGAAATCGGCAAGGTGCTTAATGTTACTGAGTCGCGCGTTTCGCAAATTCACACGAGTGCGAACATAAAACTAAAAGCAAAGCTCACCAATGTAACGAGGGGGATTATGTAACGGCATCGATTGTGCTTGAAGTTACTAGCATTCGATAAATATTTTTTTAGATACTCCTGAAAATTAAAAAAAAACATAAGATTGCCGAAAATAGAAGTGAGGGTTTGCCCTCAGGCAAACATCGCGGTTTACGCGTTTTTGCTAATGTTGCAAAAGTGTGCAAATTCAACTATCGGCGTGAACCGAAGTTCACTAGTTTGTTGAATGTATCTTTTTTGAGGAAGGAAAATTGTGGTAAGACTTGACAGCATAAAAGAAAAATTAACCGAGCTTTACGAAGAAGACAAATCCTGCATTTTCGTGGAAGCATCAGGTGCAACTCTGGAAGAAGCTATTAGTTCAGCGGCAATCCAATTGGGTGTAAAAGTAAACACTGTTGATTACGAAGTTATTCAACGCGGGAAATCGGGCTTTTTTGCAATTGTGCCGTGCGATTGGAAAATCATTGCCTACAAGAATAAGGTTGCCGAAAAAAAAGAAACGCTCGAAATGTCCGAAGGTGGCACCGTTGAAATCATTGAGCAAGCTTTGCGTGAAGAAAACGCTGATGGTAATGCCTATATCTGTTGTTTTCAAGTTGGCGTGTTGCTCAAGGTTACTCCGCCTGTTGGCACTGGACGCAAAGTGAAAATCAACGATGTTATCGAGAAGTTTCAACAGCGGAATTTACCTGTGCCTGACGAAAAAGTCTTAATGCCCATCATAAAAGAAGCGGCAGGTGAATATATGCGTGTCGCTGAATACAAACACAACCCAGTAAACGACGCAACATTGACTGTAAATATCAGCGATGATGAAATGGAAGCGTTCATTTATGTCCTGCCGCCGGGGCCAGGCGGTGCAGATGTTTCTGCCGAGCAAATAGAATATTTTTTGCAAAATAATCAGGTGAAGTTCGGATTTAATAAACAACGAGCTATCGAGTTTCAAGATAATCCCGTGTATAAAACTGAATATCTCATCGCAAACGGGAAAAGGCCTCAAAATGGACGAGATGCGTACATTAAGTACTATTTTGAAACGCAGCCAGGGAACATTCAACTCAAAGAGGGGCAAGGCGGACAAATCGACTTCCGCGATTTGAACTTAATCCAAAACGTTGTTGCAGGTCAGCCACTTGCACAAAAAATTCCAGCAGAGCGAGGTGCCGCTGGGAGCAGCGTAACAGGTCGCTACATTGAAGCAAATAACGGTAAAGATATACAAATTTCTCTCGGACAAAATACTGAACTTGGCGAAGACGGTTTAACTGTTTTGTCGCAAATTAACGGGCATGTCAAGCTAAACAAGGGAAAAATTACTGTCGAGCCTGTATTTATCGTCGAAGGCAACGTGTCGCTCAAAACTGGCAACATCGAGTTTTTGGGAAGCGTTCTAATTACGGGCAATGTTGACGATGGCTTTACGGTGCGTGCCTCTGGGAATATCGAGGTTAAAGGCTCTGTAGGTAAGTGCGACTTGGACGCTGAAGGCGATATTATTATAAGTCAGGGCGTTATTGGCAAGGAAGGCGGCTCAATCCACTCCGAAAAATCTGTTTTGGCAAAGTTTATTCAAAACGAAAAGATGGTGTTTGCTGGCGAAAATGTTATCGTCTCCGATGGTATTTTGAACTCAACTGTTATGGCAAAAAAACGCATTGTTTGCAGTGGTCGCCGTGCAGATATTATCGGTGGAAACTTGAGTGCGACTGAGCTAATTGCAGCAAGGAACATCGGAAGCCCAACCGCTGGAAACGAAACCGTAGTGAGTGTTGGCTTTGACCCAAAGGCAAAAGACCAACTTAACTTGCAAAATCAGCTTCTTGAAAACAATCAAAAAATGCTGAATGAAGTGAACCTCAACTTAAAAGTGCTTGAGGAGCAAAAAAAACGACGAGGTGGTTTACAAGCTGACAAAGAAGAGATTTTGCAAAAGTACTTAACTTCAAAGTTTACGATTGAAACACAAATCAGCGAAGCTCAAAATGAAATTGCAACCCTGAAAGAATACCTCGACACAATCCAAGCTGAAGGGCGTATTTCCGCATCTGGCACAGTGTACGCTGGCGTTACGCTTAACATAAAAAATTTTACGGAAGTTGTCAGAACAGATGCCCGAATGACAACGTTTTCGTTGGAAAAAGGATTAATACGATATGGAAAATACGAAAAGCCGACAGTAAGTGGAGGTCCCAGTGGGTATTCAACCAATTGATTTGCAAACACTTTACACACAGATGGACAAGGTCGGCAAGCAAATTGCTGGCGAGCAAAAAGCAAAAGAAGAAGAAAACGTCAAGCAAGCGGAAAGTTTTAACCGCGAGTTGATGGAGCGTAGCGTTACGGTTCAAGAAACGAATGAGTACGATAAGATTAACGTAAATAAAGATGGGCATCAGGAAAACGGGCAGCAAACAATGCATAAAAAAAAAGATGCAAAGTCTGTGCAAAGTGCCAATGATGATTATTTTACTGACCCAGAACTCGGAAGGAAGATTGATTTTTCAGGATGAACGCATTTACTATTATTTTGCTTTTTTTTAACCTTGTGCTGATGGTTGTTTCGTTTTTTGTAACAAAGCATAATTTTTCACAAAATAAATACGCAGACAATATGAAAGCAGAAGTTTCCAAGCTCATTGGTGAAATCCAAAACCAAACAGAAACTTGCGTGCGTGTTTTGGAAGACGCAATTTCTCGTGCAAATGAAACCGTTAAAGCTGCCGAAAACCGCTTGGAAATTATCAACAAAGAGCTAGCGAAGCAAAAAAGCGAAGTTGTCGTTTTGGATGCACTTATGTCAAATAATTCCGAAAAAGTAAAAAGCGAAAAAACGGCAAAAAAAGCCC
Organism: uncultured Treponema sp.; assembly: GCA_937890985.1. Lineage (GTDB taxonomy): Bacteria > Spirochaetota > Spirochaetia > Treponematales > Treponemataceae > Treponema_B. The sequence continues at coordinate 5,126 of CALAEM010000019.1, forward strand.
AAGAAATTAAAATTTACAGTGGCAATTCCGTTGTGGCAAATAAAACCTCTACTGAGCAAACCGTTCTGCAAATGCACAGCGAAGGCTTTTCCACAGGCGAAATTTCACAGCAAACAGGTATTCCAGAAGGCGAAGTTTCGTTGATTATTTCGCTTGCAGGGCGTTGAAAACTCGCTTTTCTAAAAAACTTTCTTGTATTTTTGTGTGTTGTCGTGGTTTCTGAAAAGTTAAAATAATAAAAAGTTTTTGCGTTTTGTAATTGAAGAAAATTATCATATTTGATAAAATGCTACCTATGAATAGAATGCCTTTGAGTTTGACATCTGTTATTGTGTTACTTTTTATTTTTATCGGTTTAATTGCGATTGCCTATGCACTTTTTTCGAGGTTCGCAAAAAAGCCTTCATCGAAAAAATACAACAAGTTCGGAACGCTCAGTTCAATCGGTACCTGTCCTATTTGTGGCACGATTTTAGAAAAGGGCGAAAATGTTATCACAGCCGTGTACCCAAACGGAACGGATGACAAACTATGCTATATTTACGGCTGTCCGCACTGCTATCATATCGTTGAGCCTGACACGGAAAGGCGTTGTCCTGTTTGCAAAAAAGTTATCGGCCCTGATAGCTATTTAATCGCCCGCGACTTTCTCCGCAAAGACGGAAGCGAGCATATTCATATTTTAGGCTGCACAACTTGTCGCGTCTCAAAAAAATAAACCGACAGTTTCCGCAGTTATTCAATTCTTTATTGGATATAGTTAAACTATTGTTCTCAGGAGAAAAAAAACGGCAAAGTGAACCTTTGCCGTTTTTTGATTTTAAGCTTTTTACCAAAGTTACCAAAGCATAAAAAGACGCGAAAAGCTCAGCCAGAAGATAAAATCTGCCTAAGCTTTTCGGCATATTTTTAGTACATTCCGCCCATGTCTGGTGCTGCAGGCATCGCTGGTGCTTTCGGCTCAGGAATGTCCGCGATGGCACACTCAGTTGTCAGCAACAAGCTCGCAACAGAGGCAGCGTTTTGCAAAGCAGAGCGTGTAACCTTTGCTGGGTCGATAATTCCAGCGTCAATCATGTCAACCCATTTCATCTTTGCAGCGTCAAAACCGATGTTCTTTTTTTCTTTCGCTTTTTCTGCAATGACAGCTCCGTCCAGACCAGCATTTTCCGCAATCTGGCGAATCGGTTCTTCAAGTGCACGTTTTACAATCTTGAAGCCTGTAAGCTCGTCTTGAGTCAAGCCTGAAATGTCGGCTTTTTCGAGTGCGTTTGCCGCATTGATTAACGCAAGCCCGCCACCTGCGACAATTCCTTCATCGATTGCAGCTCGCGTTGCCGAAAGTGCATCTTCAACACGATGCTTTTTCTCTTTCATTTCAACTTCAGTAACCGCACCGATATTGATAACGGCAACGCCACCTACCAACTTTGCGAGGCGTTCCTGCAACTTTTCGCGGTCATATTCTGAGTCAGTTGAATCGATTTGCTTTTTAATTTGTCCGACACGTTCTTCAATGTCTTTTTTCTTGCCAGAACCGTCGATAATTGTTGTGTTTTCTTTGTCAACCTTGACGGTTTTTGCAACGCCGAGCATATCCAAGGTCGCACTTTCCAGTTTGTAGCCTAAGGTTTCAGAAATAACTTGACCGCCTGTTAAAATCGCGATGTCTTCAAGCATTTCCTTGCGGCGATCGCCGAATCCTGGAGCTTTAATTGCACAAGTTTTCAACGCACCTCGCAAGTTATTTACGATTAATGTTGCCAGAGCTTCACCGTCAACATCTTCCGCGATAATCAAAAGCTGACTTCCAGATTGAGCTACCTTTTCAAGCAAAGGCAATAAGTCCTTCATCGTTGAAATAGTTTTATCATAAATCAAAATGTAAGCATTTTCAAAAACTGTTTCCATTCGCTCGTGGTCAGTAACAAAATACGGCGAAATGTATCCGCGGTCAAACTGCATACCCTCAACGTAATCGGTTGTGGTTTCCATGGTTTTTGCTTCCTGCACATCGATAACACCGTCTTTACCGACCTTTTCGATTGCATCAGCTAAAATTTTACCGATTTCTTCATCGTTATTTGCAGAAACTGAAGCAACGTGAGCAACTTCCGCAGAACCTTTGATCGATTTTGCATTCTTTTTGATTTCTTCAACCGAAAGAGCAACAGCTTTATCCATACCACGTTTCAGCTCCAACGGAGTAAGCCCCGCAGCAACAGCTTTTAAGCCTTCTTTAACCATTGAATATGCCAAAACCGTAGCAGTTGTTGTTCCGTCACCAGCAACATCGTTAGTTTTTGATGCAACTTCACGCAAAAGCTGTGCACCCATATTTTCAAAGGGGTCTGCCAACTCGACCTCTTTCGCAACAGACACGCCGTCTTTGGTTACGGTTGGTGCTCCATAGCTTTTGCTCAAAAGAACATTTCGACCTTTCGGTCCCAAAGTTACTTTTACCGCACCTGAAATTTGTTCCACGCCCGAAAGAAGCTTTTTGCGTGCTTCTTCATCAAACAATAATTGTTTAGCCATTTATAAACTCCTTAAAATTGCGTTATAATTTACTTCCAATATACTAAAATTAACCAAAAAATACAAGGTGTAAGTTTGAAAACTCACAGAAAAGCACTTTTGCATTTGAGTGGCTTATGCAGGATGTTGTAAATTACCTATCACTTCACGAGGCCATTTCGTGTAAGTGCAGAAAAAAGGCTTCCACTATGACACAAAAAGGCTTTCTATTGCAGTCGTAATAGGCGTGCTATTGTAGAACTAATCGATTTGCTAGTGTGTAGTAAATATAGCTTGTTTTGGCAGTCTTGAAAGGGGGGGGTGTTTTTTTCACCGGCATAGCTTTAAGCTGTTTTTTTAAGCTTTGCAGTCATTACACCCTTTCCAAAAACTAATGTTTTTGGAAAGGGCTTTTTTATTGAGCGTTATTCGCTATTTATAGCTAGCTATTTTAAGCGACGTAATCGTACATTGCATTATAGTTGCGGGTTGTGTTTAACTTTTCAAGTCCGCGCTTTTCGATTTGGCGAATTCTCTCTTTTGTTAGTTTGTATTTGTCGCCGAGTTCGCCAAGTGAAAGCTGCGGATAACCGCTCAAGCCGAAACGGTAGCGTATAATATCAGCTTCACGCGTGCTGAGCTTTTTGAGCATTGCGTCAATTTCGCTTTTAACGTAATGAAGCTCGGCGTATGTTTCGGGGGTTTGCTCTTGCGTGTCTTCGATTGTGTCACCGACAGTTAAGTCATCGCCCAAACCTGCGATTTTTGCATCGAAGGAAACCGAAGGCATACAAGCCTGCAAAATATTCTGAACGGTTTTTTCGGGTATTCCGACGTGAGCTGAAATCTTTTCGAGCTTTTCCTGCTCGGTTTCCGAGCCGTCCAATTTTTGGGCGTACTTTTTTATCGCCAGCAATTCGTTTACGCGATTTTCGGGAAGGCGGATTGCACGAGTTGTTTGCGAAAGTGCTTTCAAAATCACTTGGCGAATCCACCAAACTGCGTACGAAGTTAAGCGAACTTCCTGTGAAGGCTCAAACCTCTCGATTGCAGCAATCAAGCCTAAATTGCCCTCGCTGATTAAATCCGAAAGCGGCAAGCCACGGTTTGTATATTCTTTTGCAATTTTAACCACAAAACGCAAATTAGCCGTGATTAGAGCATCTTTTGCACGAGTGTCGCCTTTTTTTGCTCTTTCGGCAAGGCTATATTCTTCTTCAGCAGTTAAAAGTGAGTATTTGCTGATTTCATCAAAATAAGTTTCGAGAATACTGTGTGTCTTTTTCATATTTGCACCTCTTTGAACACCTTGTGTCCTAAATTTATATGCAAAAAGTGTGCCATAATTATAAATATTTGCAAAAAATAAAAAAAACAGTAAAATCGCAAAAAAATGGCTTTTTTTCGTGGATTTTCGCTTAAAATAATGATAAGCTTCGAACCAAAGTTTAAAAAAACGAAAATATCTGAAATATGTGAAAAATAATAAAAAAAATTTTGATTTTCTCTTGCCTTGTTTTGTAAATTTTAGTATATTGATATTTGAGCAAAGAACTATTTGGGACAATTTGACCCTTTGATTCTTTGTTTTAAATATTTTTGTGTCAAAATGACCCAGTATGGAGGCGGTTATATGAAAATTAGACCATTATCGGACAGAGTTTTGGTGAAGCCGATTGAAGCTCAGGAAAAAACTGCGGGCGGGATTTATATTCCAGCGACAGCTCAGGAAAAAACCCAGGAAGCATCTGTTGTTGCAATCGGTGATGACAAAGAGAAAATCAAGGTTGCAGTCGGCGATAAAGTTATTTACGACAAGTACGCTGGAACTCAGCTGAAAATAAACGGCGAAGATCACCTGGTTCTCAAAGCGAACGATATTATCGCTGTAGTCGAATAATTAAAGCGAAAGTTTTCGCATATTTTTTAGGGAAAGCCTTCAAAGCGATGCTTTGGAGGCATCTTTGTCTGTTGCGACAAATCAAACGGTAAACAGCGGGGTGTGTCGATGAAGGCTATTATTTCTTCCAATACGTGCAGAGATACGTATTTTAGTAAAACTTTGATACAGGATCTTCAGGCGAACGGGATTGAAGTGGTTGCTTTTGCAAACGCCGATGAAAGTCTCGAAAAGTTGCAGGCACTTTGCAGGGTGATTACTGCAAATTATAACCCGCGTGGAACATCGCCACGAAGGGATTTGTCGCTTCTCAAGCAGTATGTCAATCTGTACAAAACCGAAAAACCAGACGTCGTTTTAAACTACAATGCAAAACCAGTAATTTACGGCGGAATTGCTGCGAAAAAGCTGAGTATTCCGTCGATTTCCAACATGACGGGTTTGGGCAAGGTTTACTTAAAGCCTTCGCTGTTGCAAAGCATCATGAGTTTTTTGTACCGTAGAGCCTTGCGGGCGGACGGTGCGTTTACGTTTTTTGTTAATCCCGACGACCAAGCCGTTTTTTTGAAAAAGCGAATCGTAACTGAAAAAACGTCTGCGATTTTGCCAGGACGTGGCGTTAATTTGGAATACTACAAAACAGCTGGAAAGCCGAAACAGACGGATTGCATCCGCTTTGTGTTTGCTGGACGTTTGCTGATTTCAAAGGGCTTGGATGATTATTTGCAGGCGGCAAAGTTGCTTAAAGAAAAGTACGACTCGAAAGTGTCTTTTGCGATTTGTGGTAATTTTGAAAACGCAAAAGCTGCCGATCCAGACTTTATCGATAAAGCAATGTTGGAGCGTTTTATTTCTGACGGCATTGTGAAATTTGAAGGCTTCGTTATGGATATGAAAACCTATATCGACGAAGCTTGCGACTGCCTCGTTTTGCCGTCGTACTATCGTGAAGGCGTGCCGCGCGTTTTGCTTCAGGCGATTTCGCTTTCAAAGGCGATTATTGGCTGCGATAGTGCAGGAACACGCGAACCTGTGTTTGACGGACAAAACGGGTACTTGTGCCAAAAGCAAAATCCGAAGGATTTGGCGGAAAAAATGGAGCGTTATTTGCTTTTGACTGACGATGAGCGGAATGCTATGAGTAAAAAAGCTCTTGAGATTGCAGAAATGTACTTTGACGAAAAAATTATTTCGCAACGCTATCTCGAGTTGATACAAAAGCTTAAAAGGCTGTAATTTTAAAACTAGCATTAACCGATAGCACAGACGATTTTGTATTTTACGCTTCAATGTAAAACTGCAGTCCTTGGCGGCGGCACGGCTTCCTGTTCAGCAATGTCGCAGGTTAATTCCAATAATTAAAATATTGATATTGAAAATTGACCTGCGTCCTTGATACATTGCTGAACTCCGAGTTTGTATGAAAGCGTCTCAAAATACGCTTTGAACTTTGAGACGCTTTCAACCTTAAGTTTTGGACGTAGCTCAAAACTTATTGCAAAAAAAGTAAAAAGCTCTGGCACAGGATAGGTACATTCAAATCCTGCAAGGATTTTAATGTACCACATCGGCTGCACTTTCGGTTAATGGAGACAAAAGACAGTGAACAATTTACATTTCTTTGTTTTTCAAAATAAAAACACTTGAAATTTTTTTGCCTTAGTAGTATTATTCATTAAGTTAAACGTTACTAAATTTTGGGAGGACGTATGTCTAAGGTTTATGATTTAGTTATTATTGGAGGTGGCCCGGGTGGAATGGCTGCCGGAATTTATGCTGCTCGTTCCAAGCTGAAAACCATCGTGTTGGAAGCAAAGCCGAACATGGGCGGTCAGTGTTACATCACTGAAGAGATTGAAAACTATCCGGGCTTTCCGGAGGCAACCGGTCCTTCACTGACCGAAGCGTTCAAAAAACATGCCGAAAAGTTCGGTGTTGAGTTTGTTCGCACCAAGGCAGAAAAAGTCGAAATCGTTCCGAACTCACCGAAACGAATTGTTCACACAACTGACGGCGAAGCTTATGAGTGCTTGGCTGTGGTTGTTGCAACTGGTGCAAGCCCGCGAAACTTGGGATGCAAGGGCGAAGAGGAACACAAGGGTAAGGGCGTTTCGTCATGTGCAACTTGTGATGGAGCTTTCTTCGAAGATTGCGAAATTGTTGTTGTTGGTGGCGGTGATTCTGCTGTTGAAGAGGCAATGTATTTGACAAAGTTTGCAAGCAAGGTAACGATTATCCACCGACGAAACGAATTGCGTGCAGCAAAATCCATTCAGGAAAAAGCTTTTGCAAACAAAAAGATGGCTTTTGTGTGGGATTCTGTTATCGAAGAGATTTGCGGTGATGAATTGGTTGACAGCGTTAAAATTAAAAACGTAAAAACTGGAGAAATTTCGACGATGCCAACTGAAGGCGTGTTTATCTTTATCGGACATGACCCGCAAACAGACTTTTTGGACGGTCAGGTTAAGCTCAACGACCAAGGCTACATTATCACAAACGGCAAAATGGAGACAAACGTACCTGGAATTTACGCCATCGGTGACGTTATCGAAAAAGAGAGCCGCCAAGTGGTAACCGCTGCCGCAGACGGGGCTTTGGCTGGAATTTGGGCGGGCAACTACGTCGACGACGTTAAAGCTCGTCAAGCAATGAAAAAATAAGTTTTCACGACAGTGCTTCGTGCAAAACGCGAATGTACATTGTTGAAGACTTGCTTTAAATGTTGAAATTTGGTACACTGTGCCGATTATGTGTTTTTAAGGAGATTATTATGTTAGAGTTGACAAAAGATAATTTTGATGCTGAAGTTCATGAATCAAAAGGCGTAACCTTTGTGGATTTTTGGTCTGACGGTTGTGTTCCGTGCAAGCAGTTGATGCCAGACGTTCACGCTATGGCAGACAAATACGAAGGAAAGGCAAAATTCTGTTCTTTTAATATTGGTGGTGCACGTCGTACTGCGATGAAAGAAAAGGTTTTGGGTCTTCCGACGATGGTTATCTACATTGACGGTGCAGAAAAAGACCGCGTTACTGGAAGCGATTTAACCATTGCTCAAATTGAAGAGATGGTTAAAAAATACATCTAAATTTTAGGTGTTCATTCTGCACAGACGCAAGTAACTGATTGCGATGCTAAAGTAAGGTTTGTGATTTTATGTTATTTTACTGTGCAGAAGTTGTTATATTTGTAACTAATCGCATGAAAGTATTTTTGTGCGTTTAAATTTATCCTAGGAGGATGCTATGGAACTTAAAGGTAAAAAGGTCATCATCATTGGTGACCGCGACGGCATTCCCGGGGAAGCCATAAAACTCTGTGCAGAGACAGCCGGAGCTGAGGTAGTATACGCTGCTACCGAGTGCTTTGTCTGAACAAGTGCAGGAGCTATGGACTTGGAAAACCAACAGCGTGTTAAGGACTTGTCTGAAAAGTACGGTCCGGAAAACGTTGTTGTCTTGCTGGGCGGTGCGGAAGCTGAATCGTCAGGTTTGGCTTGTGAAACCGTTACAGTGGGAGATCCTACGTTTGCAGGTCCTTTAGCAGGAGTCCAGTTGGGACTCGCATGTTACCATGTGGTAGAACCGGAAATTAAGGCTCAGATAGACCCCGCAGTCTACGAAGAGCAGGTCGGAATGATGGAAATGGTAATGGATGTTGATTCCATTATCGCTGAAGTCAAAAAATACCGCGAAGCAGGCTGTAAATTTCTATAAGCCTTTCAGATGGTTTGCCCGTGTTCGGTATATGCAGGTTGTATATGCCAGCACGGGTTTTTTAATTTTAACGTAACGAGAAGGCGGTTTTCTCCGCTACCTACTAATCAAATACGTCTTTCTTGTATTTAAATAAACAGAAGTTCATCCACGGGACGAATTACATTCGTCCTACTTGTGCCATTACATCTTAGAAATACAAAAATTGCTCAAGCAGCACAAATGGTTTTGTACTTTCACAGCCTGACTTCAGCAGTCAGTTTTGGGCATAGCTAAAAAACTATTGTCTAAAATGTTTTTGATACATGATGGCAACCGACGGTTGCCCGTGAGTTGCACATTCGGTGAATGAAAGCAATAGGATATTGAAAGATATGTGATTTTTTAGCAAGGTTGATTTTCGTTATGGTAAAATCTTTTGATTGATTTTTTTTTTATTGTGTGGTACAATCGCTACCATTGAATTGAGGTTTTATGAATAAGTTACATTGGGCTGATTTTGCAGCAGAGAAGATTATTAAAGAGCGTGGCGATTTGGAGGAGTACACTTGTGCTTCAGGCATAACACCTTCAGGTACAGTACATATAGGGAATTTTAGGGAAATTATTTCGGTTGAATTGGTTGTGAGGGCTTTGAAGGACAGAGGCAAAAATGTCCGCTTTATTTATTCGTGGGACGATTATGATGTGTTTCGCAAGGTTCCCGCAAATATGCCTAAACCTGAAGTGCTTGAAAAGTATTTACGCTTTCCGATTACTGAGGTTCCAGACACTTTTGAGCGTGATGAAAGTTATGCTCGTCACCACGAAGTTGATGTTGAAAGTGTGTTGCCTGCTGTTGGCGTGAATCCGACTTTTTTATATCAGGCAAAAAATTACCAAAAGGGACAGTATGCCGAAGGTATGCGAAAAGCTCTTTTGGCACGCGACAAAATAAAAACGATACTCAACAGCTTTCGAGACGAAGCTCACAGAATGGAAGGGGAGTACTGGCCTGTTTCGGTTTTTTGCTCCAAGTGCTCAAAGGACACTACAGAGATAAAATCGTTTGACGGTGAGTGGGGCGTTCGATATGTGTGCGAATGCGGAAATGACGAAACGATAGACTTACGCACAACGAAAATCGCGAAGTTGGGTTGGCGTGTTGACTGGCCGATGCGTTGGGAATACGAGCATGTCGTGTTTGAGCCTGCCGGAAAAGACCACCACTCAAAGGGGGGCTCATTTGACACGGCGGAAGTTGTTGCAAAGGAAGTTTTTAACTATCCGGCACCGGTTTCTTTTAGTTACGATTTTATAGGTTTGAAAGGCTTACCGGGTAAGATGTCTTCTTCGAAGGGAAAGGTGATCAGTTTGTCGGATGTGCTTCGGTATTATCAGCCAGAAATTACGCGCTATCTTTTTGCAGGCACTCGACCTAACACTGAATTTGCAATCAGCTTTGACCTTGACGTTATCAAAACGTATGAAGATTACGATAAAACGGAGAGAATTGCATATGGTGTGCAAGAGGCAAAAAACGATGATGTTTTGCAGCAGGAAAGGCGTATTTACGAGCTTTCGCAGGTTGATGCAGTAACTAAAGGTTTTGCTTTTGACCGTGATGCAATGCCGTATCAGATTCCGTTTAGGCATTTATGTAATTTGTTGCAAATCAATAGCGGTGATATTGATGCAACGTTAGATAGTCTTGTGGACCTCAAAGATTTTCAGCGAAAGCGTTTAACGACGCGAGCGGTTTGTGCGTGGAACTGGATTACGGAATGTGCTCCAGATGAGTTTATATTTAGTTTGCGAAAAGAAGGCCAAATTGTGTCCTTAGCTGAAAATGAAAAGAAAGCTGTTGAAAAAACGGCTTTAGAGCTTTTGCCAGTTCTTGATACAATCGATGAACGCGAGATTTCAAACAAACTTTATGGAATTGCAGAAAGCTGCGGACTTGAATCAAAGGCTTTATTTGTCGCAATCTATAAGGTTTTAATTAACAAAGACCAAGGGCCGCGACTTGCAAATTTTATGAAAATACTTGGCACAGAGCGGTTGCAAAAACTTTTGAAGAATTTTTAAATGCAGGCGGTTACGGTTAATTTTCTAAAACTACAACTGCAACCGCCATTGTTTTTTCGTGGCTGAGTGACACGAAAGTTTTTTTGATTTCGTTTTTATCGAGTGCAGAAAGAGCTGTCCCGTACAACTCGAGTTCGGGCTTTCCGTTATGGGCGGTTTTTACGCAAATGTCTTTTAGGCGGATGCCACGCAAGCCTGTACCCAAAGCTTTTCCGAAAGCTTCCTTTGCAGCAAAGCGTGCGGCTAAACTTAACGGTGCCGTCTTTTTGTTCGAGCAAGCGGCTGCGATTTCATCAGCGTGAAAAAAACGCAGCATCAACTTTTCCGCGTCGGAGCGTTTGAGCCAGTTTTCTAAACGCTCCACTTCAACAATATCGATACCGATACCAGTTATCATTTGACTTTCCGTTATTCCGAGCTTTCGGAACTTTCCGAGGAAGCAGTATTTTCATCGTCCATTCCGATTTTTATGGCTAGTGTGTCAGGGAAAATTGTTTTAACTGTAAGACCTTCAGGAACATTTAATTTAACTTTTAAATTGTAATCTCCAGGTTCACTAATCTCCGAGCAATCAACAGTTACAAAGCCTGCTGGTGCAGTGAAGTTTTCAAGAATATGTTCCGCACCAGAAAGTGTTACCAAAACATTTGCTGCTGGTGAAGTTATTTTTAGTCCCGTTTTTAGATTTTTAATTTCAACGGAAATATTTTTTAAATCTTTATTGATAATTTTTAGTGCAATTCCAACGCGATAATCAACCTTTCCAGAACCGCTTATACTTACGAGCGGATTTGTATTTACCAAACTAGCTTTCCCAGAAAAACCCGTATTGCGGTTCTCTAGCAAAATTGCTTCAGTAGCGATGCTTTCGATTTTTTCGATAACGGATTTAGGACCACGAACTTCAACTGTCGACGGGTCAACACTCGTTTGGGAAATTTCATAACTCTTTGCCGACGAACCTTTCAACGTGAGGTAAACAGGTACTCGCTTGGAAGCACTTTCTTCAAGACGCAATTCAACGGTTTTTGGCTCAATCGAAATATCAAGTGGCTCAGCGTTTAATGCTGTGCCGTTAATGCGCGTTTTTATAGGCACCTTGAAATTTCCAGCACTTGTGTACGCATTTAAATCTAAATACACTTCAACGTCAGACTCTTTTATTGACGCAATATTTAAAGCATCTCCCCACAAAGTAACCTTCACCGCTCGCGGATAATTTGAGGCTGCAACCAATTCGTTTGAGTTTTCAACGACGAGTGGCAAAGAAAAATAACGTTTTCCCAATGTGCTTCGCTGATAAAACAAAAAAATAATAAAAGCTACTGCCAAGCATATTATTTTTACTGGCATATCCTGCAATAAAAATTCAAAAAGCTCTTTTGCACTTTTCTTTGAATCACTCATTAGCTTTTACCTCACTGTATCCTGCATCACGTGCCGATGCTTTATTTCCGAGTAACGATTCCAATCGGCTTGTAATCACAGACGGTTCCAAATCATAATAGAGTTGACTATCGTATGCTAAACTTAACGCACCAGTTTCCTCAGAAACAACTAAAACAACGGCATCACTTGTTTCTGCCGTCCCCAATGCAGCACGATGCCGCGTTCCGAAACTTTTTGAAATATCCTGCTGCTCCGAAAGTTTTAACACGCAACCTGCCACCATTAAGCGTCCATTTTGCACAATCGCAGCTCCATCATGTAAAGCTGTATCAAATTCAAAAATTGTTTGAAAAATACTCGAAGAAATATCAGCGTTAACGCGTGTGCCTGTCGCCATAATTTCAGACATATCGCTTTTTCTGACAAACACAACGAGCATACCGCGACGTTTCGCCGACATAATCATTGCCGCATTGATAATCGCATCAATTTGTGAAAATCTGGAACTCCCTCCAGACGCAAACCATTCTCGTTGTCCCATCTTCAAAAAAATTTTTCGAAGCTCAGGTTGAAATAAAATCACAACACCGACTAACAAACTCGGTGCAACCATATTCAAAATCCAAAGCACAGTATTCAAACGAAGTACAAAAGCAATGGCATATAAAAACAGCAACACGAAAAGACCGCGTAACAACTGTGCCGCTTGTGTTTTAGCCAGAACTCGATATACAAGGTAAAAGATTACCGTTAAAAAAATTATATCGAGTGCAGGCGACACGTAATAGCTATATAAATTTACCCAAGACATAAAACCTCACTTTCAGTATCGGTAATTTTGGAATTTGTTTTATCATTTTGAATAGACTTTTTTGTTTCACCTTTGTAAAACGTAAAAAAATTTATTTCTGTTTTGTAAGTAATTTCCTGTCGAGTTTTTGCAAATGTGTGAAGCTTTGCTTGTATTCTCAAAAGCTCATCTTCCGAAAAATAATTATGCATAGCACTTCCATATTCACTTTGTGTCGAAAACCAACTTTCAATTTCAGCTTCACTTAAAACGCGCTTTTCAAATGCTTCAAAAGTTTTGCAATGCAGATTATATGCGTACGTCTCGGCTATGTTTATAATATCGCTTTTGCAGAATGAAAACTTGTACCTAAAAAAATCGTTTTCCTCGGTTCGGAATTTATCGATTAGATTTGTGTCAAATGCTTCATTTCCAATAGGCAGTAATTCCGCCAAGCGTAATCCTTGCTGTAAATTCTGGACTGCAAACACAATGCGGTAATTTGCGGCAGAATACTTTTTCACATACTCAAAAAAATCTTTAAGCTCTTTTTCATCGGTGTAAGGAAAGTATGCAGTAAATACATCAAATTCATAATCGGAAAAATCTGCACTTCCAGCAACTTGTAAAAAAGGCTTTTTGAAGTCATCTAAACTTTTTGCATACTTTTCAAGGATAGCTTTTGCTTTTTCCGTTTTGCATAAGCCGCATGTTACGGCATCATCTGCAATTCGATTTATTTCCCACAAGAGTAAATTATTATCTGCACGGAAAACAAAAACTCTGGACGTAGCGTTTAAATCAGCTTCATGGATAATTGTTTTTTTTAGCGATTGTAAAATTTCTTTACGGTTTGAAATTGTGTTATCCAAAAAAAAGTCAGCACTTTTTTGATTTGCATTTTCAAAAGAATCACCGAACAATGTTTCTGACGAATTGCTTGTACGCTCCAAAAAATCTGCCAGTTGTGCTTCACGTTTTCCAAGCACTTCTCCTGCAATATCTTTTTCGTAACCGACAGAACTTGGTTTATAAAAAATCTTTCCGACTAAGTTGTCAGGTAAATATTGTTGAGCGACCCAGTGTTCTCGATATTGATGCGGATATAAATATCCTTCACCATCGCCTAAACTTTTATCGCGATTTGCGTCGCGTAAATGTTTGGGTACTTCCGTTGTTTCGGCTCGCACCGTTGCGATTGCATCAAAAAATCCGAGCGCACTATTTGATTTCGGTGATGTCGCAAGATAAATTGTTGCATGTGCAAGGTGGTATTGTCCTTCGGGTAAACCTACAGCGTCAAAGGCTTGCAAGCAAGAAGCGACTACCGAAATCGCGTTCGGATTTGCCATACCGACATCTTCACACGCCGAAATTAAAAGCCGCCTGAAAATAAAATGCGGCGACTCACCTGCACACACCATTTTTGCAAGCCAGTACAATGCCGCATCAACATCGCTTCCACGGATAGATTTAATAAATGCACTAATCACATCGTAATGATAATCGCCGTCCGCATCGTATAATACAACTTTCTGTTGAATACTCTGCTCACAAACTTCTTTGGAAATAAAAATTTTTTCACCAGTTGGCAGCGGCCATTTTTCTGGTGTCGTTTCAACGGCAAGCTCCAAAGCATTTAATAAACTTCGAGCATCACCTGATGCTGTTTTGACCAGATGCTCCAATGCACCGTCTTCAAAAGTAATTTGCCACTTGCCGTATCCATTTTCGCAATTCGCCAATGCAGCCTTTGCTGCCTTCATTAGCTCGGTTTCGCTTAAAAGCTCAAGTTTAAAAACTCGGCTTCGACTTACAAGAGCTTTATTCACTTCAAAAAAAGGATTTTCCGTAGTTGCCCCGATAAAAATCACAGTACCGTTTTCCACCCAAGGCAAAAGTGCATCCTGCTGCGACTTATTCCAGCGATGAACTTCATCAACAAATAAAATTGTTTTACGCTCATATAGTCGCTTATTTTCCTCAGCCGTTTTTATTGCGTCACGAATTTGCTGGATGCCTGCAAGAACTGCATTCAAACTTTGAAAATTACTCTTTGTGTGATTCGCAATAATTTTTGCAAGTGTAGTTTTTCCTGTGCCAGGCGGGCCGTACAAAATAATTGATGAAAGCCTATCCGACTGAATTGCTCGACGTAACAACCTGCCTTTACCGATAATATTTTCTTGCCCGATATATTCATCCAATGTTTTCGGACGCATTCTATCTGCAAGTGGCTTATGAGTTTTTTTATCTGTGTCAAATAATGAATCGCTCAAAATAAATTTCCTACATTCAATAAACAATGCAAGGCTTAAAAAATTGCATCTTTAACAATTTTAATTTTTGCAATTTTTGAAATATCCAAAGATTTTGCTTTTTCGTCGTGCTGCATTATCAACTTGAGAATATCTTTTTCGGGAGACTTTTTCACTTCGACAGGCGTGCAGTAAAATGTCCGATGTGCTCCGTGTGAGTCAACTGTTATTTCTAACTTTTTATTTTGTAACACAGCACTCTCACATAGTCGCACCTTCGCTGTGTAATCCAAAACTGAAACCTGCACCGCATCAAACTTAATATTTTTTGCGGTAATTTGCGTTTCATCAAAAATTATGTTGCGACGAATTTGCTCATGCAAAAAATCTTTTTCACTTTTTTCAAAACAAAGACTTTCAACTTTTGCAAATAATTCTTTTTTTTCTTTATCAACAATTTTTAGTATTTCGTTTTTTTGTTTAAGAAAATCATTTTTGAGAATTGTTTTTTTTGTTAAATTTTCAGTATCAAAATTCAAAATCTGCAGTGTTGATTCGATATCTGAAAAAGATTTTAGATTGCAAGGGATAACTGGATTAAATCCTTTTTGTGATTTTTCAACAAGGCATTCAAGTCCAGCACTTTCAAGCATTTCCTTTATGTCATCAATATTTACAGAGCGAAGTACAAAAACATTGTCGGTCAATTTTTTCTCGACCAAATTATGCAATGGCATTTGATTTTCAAACAAAGCACATTTTTCTTTTGCAATAACGGCAACAACGCCAGAGTACAATTTCACGGCGGAAAAATTTTGATACCAATGTTGCAGCGAAATATCGATGTTCTGCGGTAAATTTCCTGTGATGTTTTCCAAAAAAATTTTTCGCAAGGTTTCATCGTTACCTTTGCTTTCAAAAAAAAGTCCACATGTTTTTCTACTCAATTCGAACACTGCCGTTGTTTGCACCGATGACGGGTTCAATGCCGCAGCTAGTGGTAACAATGATGCAAAATCATTGGACGGAAAAACTGTAACTTCAAAAGACGGCGATACTAAAATCGTCTTGTGTGTGTCATGTTCATTTAAGTTCGGATTCGCTGTTAAGTGATTCTCATCGCCGATAAATAAACCGAACATTTTTGCAGCTTCAATAATCGTACGCTTATTTTCATTGCTGTTAAAAAAAACTTCGTGCTCGTTATTATCTTCGTTATGTATTTCAGTATCTACAAATGCGGTATTTAAATTTTCTTGAAGCAAAGAAAAAGCTTTTTCCAAGTCGGCTGTTTCATAAAGCCTCGTTGTGTCTAAATGCGTAAAAAATTCCGCAAACGTTTTTGTAAGTAAGTTTAAATACTTTTCGCAATAGTTTCCGCTTGCAGCAACAACAATGTAACATTGCATTTCAAATAATGAAAGCTGATAAAATTTTTTCCAAGCATTTGCATTTTCCTGCAAGCCTTTATCGCTATTGGTAAATAAGTTCAAGTTTAAAAACGCACGAAGTAGATAATTGAATGCAAGTAAGTTGTCGCGGTACAAAATAAAAATATTTTCAACTCGTTCAAAAACTTTTTTACGAAGCTCTCCATTTAATTTCACGCAATTTGCATTGTGTAAAAAAAACGAATACGCCGATAAAATATTTATGCTATTTAACAAATTCGCAGATGCATTTTGCGGTGCACTGCATGTCGGAACTAAAAACGTTTCGAGTTTTGCAAGCGGTTCAAATTTTCTGAGTAAGTATGGATTAACCGTATAAACATTTTCTCCATTTTTTTCCTGAGTAAAAATTATCAGTCGTTGCTCCAAGTTGGCGAGCAATTCCTGCAACTGATATTGGTTGCAATCGTTTTTGAAAAACTTTCGCAAGAATTCAAATGTCGCTTTTTGTAAAAGCAAAATGCAAGCAATCAAGTAAGTTTCGGAAATACTTATCCGCAAAAAAATTTTTTCCTGTACAGATTCCTTTCTCAAAAAAGCACTCAAATCATCAATTAAGTTTTGTTTGTTAAATGGTGTTTTAATTTCGCCAAGATAAAACGTCATAAGGTCAAAAAATTTTTGGTCGGGCAATTTCAGAATTGCTTTTCGCCATTCCATAATATTTTCTGCATTTTTGTCTTTCATACATTCCTCGTTGTATAAATCTTACCCTGTTAAAATCTCATGCAACGTCGCACATTATATCACTTTTTGTATTTATTGGCTAGATGATAAATAGGTTTTAATTCAAAGCGGTAAATTGCAAAGTTTTATTTCACGCAAAAAATATTATTGCAAATACTATTGAAAATGCTGCTTGCTTGAATTAAGTTCGTGAAATTTTTTTATCTTTAAAATAAAATAACCGCTTCATTTATTCTCATTTATATTGAAGCGGTTATTTTTCATCGGCGTTTTAGTGTTTGCCGTTCAGTTGGATAGTGATGGCTGGATTGTCAGTAATTTCTGCAGGTCCAAAATATTGAATTGCACCAGGATACACATAACTTGTTTTAAGCTCCCAAATTTTTCGTCCTTCTTCCAATGCCTTAAACGCAGGGTCGTTCAGCGACACGAGAGATTTTTTAATCACAGGTTTATCAACGCCTTTTCGTTTTTCGATATTCATCAGCGAAGTAAGCGGAATACCATAGGCTTGCCACTTGCTGCGAGGTTGACTTAAATTTGCAACACAGGCAATGTATCCTGTGCAATCATTTAGCAAAAGATAAAAAGCTGTCTTGCCAAGTGAATAGCAGTAGTCGGCATCAAAGTTTGTCGGAAATGAGCAACGCCCTTCATAGCCGAAAAAGTGTGCGTAACTACTAAACTTGCCGTTATATTCGCCTTTTTTGCTTCTTGTGGCAAGTTCGGTTTTAACCGTTTCAATCAAAAGCTGCTCGGTTGCAATTCTGGAAACTTGCACATTGCCGTGTGGGTCGCGGTCAAGCAATAACTCACGCGAAATTTGTTCTGGAAGTGACTCAAAAGTTTTTTTAGAAGTAGCAGAAATATTTTCGTTAAGCCACACTTGTTGCTCCGTGTAGGTTTTCTTTTTTGCAAACTTATCTGCCTTTAAGCCCATAACATCATTAAGCTCGTTTATCAAACTATTTATATCGGGGATAAACTCAATCAATCCTTCAGGCACAATAATCACTCCGAAGTTTTCACCGCCTTCAGCACGCTTAACAATAATGTCCGCAATGTAATTGGTAATATCTTTCAAAGTCATATTTTTTTCATACACTTCTTCAGAAATCAAGCAAATATTTGCTTGCGTTTGAAGACCACACTCCAATGCGATATGACTTGCAGAGCGTCCCATCACTTTGATAAAATGCCAGTATTTTTTTGCAGAAGCTGTATCGCGACAAATATTACCGATAATTTCAGAATACACTTTCGTCGCCGAATCAAAACCGAATGACGCTTCGATTAAACCGCCTTTCAAATCGTTATCAATAGTTTTCGGAATACCAATCACGCAGGTCGAAAGTCCGTTTTCTAAAAACGTTTCTGCCAAAATTGCTGCATTTGTGTTTGAATCATCACCACCAGCTATCACCAAAGCATCTAACTTATGTGCCTTTACGGTATCAATCGAGCATGCAATCTGCTCCAGCGTTTCAATTTTTGTCCGTCCAGAACCTATCATGTCAAAGCCGCCAGTGTTGCGGTAGTTGTCGATAATACTTGAAGTCAGCTCAATGTAGTTGTTTTTTATTAAACCTTCCGGACCACCTAAAAAGCCGAGTAGCTTTGAATCTTTGTTAAAAGCGTGCAAACTGTCAAAAAGCCCCGCAATAACATTATGCCCGCCAGCTGCCTGACCGCCTGAAAGAATCAAGCCAACATTCAAAGCTCCTTTTTTTGCTGTGCCATTTCCCTTTTTGAAACTAACAAGCGGAAGCCCATACGTTTTAGGAAAAATTTTTTTCAAGGTTTCGGTATCTTCTGAAGGGGAGACCGCTTCTCCGTAAACAGGCTCAACCTCAATCGGTGAGCAATCGAATTCATGCGGAAACTTAGGTTTATATCCAAGCCGCTCTTTTTGCAATAACGATTTTTCCATAATTGTTAAATTCTCCTCCGCTTTTTATATGCTTGATTGCTAGAACAAAAGTCTCTCGTTATGCTACACGAAAATTCAGATTTAGTCTAGCCAGCACATTTTCTCAAGTTGAATCTAGCTAATTTTCCTATCGTTTTTTGCTTATTTTTTGCTTATTTTTTGCTTATAGGAAAGTAAAACGGAAAGTAAAACACCGAAGCTCTCGTTTAAACGAAAAAGCTAAAAATAAAGCATTTTGTATTTTATCAAAAGGCTTTGCCGTTTGAACCAAAGCTTAAAATAAATTTCGGCGAAAGGCTTTATTTACTCGTTTTGTGGTGAAGGCTTTTCGCTTTATCTACACTGGTCTTAAGGGAAAGTGCTACTAAGCGATGTGCTTTTAAGCTTCATTCTGTGGGAAAATTACCGTCTGTAGCAATGTATCAAATCGCGAGGGGTTAAACTTGCACGCACCGAACCAAAAGAAATTCGGTGCCGCAATTATTTACCGCTACAGAACCTAAGTTTATTACTTAGATAACGCTTATGATAACTTAAGCGTTGATTGCGTGAATTAAATTGACCATCTCGATAGCACTGACTGCCGAGTCAAAGCCTTTGTTTCCAGCCTTTGTGCCTGCTCGCTCAATCGCTTGCTCGATTGTGTCAGTTGTTAGAACTCCAAACATAACAGGCACGCCAGTTTTTAATGACACCGTCGCAATTCCTTTTGACACTTCCGAGCACACATAATCATAGTGGTCAGTGCTTCCTCGAATCACCGCTCCCAAACAAATCACTGCATCGTATCTTTTACTTTCCGCCATTTTCTGTGAAATCAGCGGTATCTCAAATGCACCAGGCACCCACGCAACTTGAATATCGGCATCGCTTACATTGTGGCGATGAAGAGCATCAAACGCCCCTCCCAACAACTTTGCTGTTATAAATTCATTAAAGCGGGAAACGACAATCCCAAATTTAATTCCCTTTGAAACTAAATTACCTTCAAATGTTTTTGCTTCCATATTCTCTCCGTTTTTATTAAAGTGTATTTTAAGAATACTTTATTCTTTTGTCAATTAAATTCAAGAGCTTATGAAAACGTCAAAGCACAGTTGTGCGGTTTCAATCGTGGGCGGAGCGTATTGAGCTTTTGAACATGATGGCAACCTTTGGTTGCCAGTGAGTTGCACATTCGGTGAATTACGACATTGAGACATTGAAAGTGTGAGAAAATAACCGAGCGGGCTTGACTTTTTGTTTTGTTTTTGTTATTCTCCGCCTATCATTATATAGTGGATTATTGATGAATATTTTATTGGCAAAGCTCAAGTCTGTCTTTTCGTCCGTTTTTTCGGTTGTTGTTTTAATTATACTCATGAACGTTTTGTTTGTCGAAATGCCTATTTCGGTGTTCGTGCGTTTTTTGATTGCTACTGGAATGCTGATTATCGGATTGGCGATTTTTCAGTTTGGGATTGAGCTTGCGATTTCACCGATGGGTGAAGCCTTGGGTACAGGATTGACGCGGACAAACTCTGTGATTTGGGTTGCCGTGTCAGGATTTCTTCTGGGCTTTTTTATCGCTTTTGCCGAACCTGTTCTTCATATTTTGGGCGGACAAATTGAAACGATTACAGATGCCGCAGTTACAAATATGAAACTTGTGTTGGCTGTGTCGCTGGGTGTGGGCGTTTGTATTATGCTTGGGCTTTTGCGTACTGTGTATAATGTAAGGCAGCGGACGATTTTCACCATCGGGTTTACACTGATTTTAATTTGCTGCATTTTTACAAGCGAAGTATTTATCCCGATTGCTTTTGATTCTGCAGGCTCGGTTACGGGAATTATAACTGTGCCGTTTGTGCTGTCACTTGCGTTGGGTATGGCTAACATAAAAAAGGATGCTCTTGCCGCTCAGTCGGACTCGTTCGGACTTGTTGGGATAACTTCGGTAGGTGCTGTCGTTTCAGTGCTACTTTTGAGTATGTTGACGCGAATTACAATTGCAGGCTCTTCATCGCCAGCGGCTTTACCTGATGCAAATGTCCCGATTTTTTTGCCTTTCGCTCAAAATTTTTGGAAAGTTTTGCGAAACTCTGCAAGCTCGCTTTTTCCTATGGTGATATTTTTTCTCATTGCAAACAAAATCTTTATCAAGCTTAAAAAGAAGCAGCTTTCGAAAATATTAAAAGGCGTGGTATTTACATTCATCGGACTATTTCTTTTTATGCTAAGTACTGACTCTGGCTTTTTGGAAGTTGGGCTTTTAATAGGATATAAAGCAGCAGTGCATTCGCCTTTGTTTCTTTGCATGATGGGCGGCTTGATTGGTTTGGTGATTGTGCTTGCAGAGCCTTCAGTTCACGTGCTAACCGCTCAAATTGAAGAAGTTACCGCAGGTGCAGTTCGTTCAAAGATTGTTTTAACATTTATTGCGGTTTCAATCAGTTCAGGTGTAATACTTTCGATGATGCGTATTTTAATTCCGGCGTTTCAGCTTTGGCACATTTTACTTGTCGGATATGGCATTTCCGTATTGCTTTCATTTTTTGTGCCAGATTTATTTGTGGGTATGGCTTTTGACGCAGGTGGCGTTGCGTCAGGCCCGATGACTGCAACATTTGCGATGTATTTTGCTCAAGGTGCTGCGATGAAAGTGCCTCAGGCAAATGTTGTTACGGACGGCTTGGGGGTTATTGCGACGGTGGCTTTGGCTCCAGTCCTTTCGATTCAGCTTTTGGGATTACTTTATAAATTGCAGCAAGATGTGCATCAGCGAAAAAAACGAACGTCTCAATCTGGCGAACCGATTTCGCTTTTGTCGATTTTGTTGCCGAGCGGAATGGCTCGCAAAGTGGTAAAATATGCTCATCGAAAAGGCTCGAAAGGAGCTACGATTTTGCTTGCACACGGGACTGTACGCGGGGCAATGCTGCACTTTTTGGGAATAACCGAAACGCGCAAAGAGCTTGTTTTGATGGCTGGTACTGGCGAGTTTTTGGAAACGCTTGCGGCTTCGATAAATGAGCGGTTTCGGCTTTTTGACAATACGCGAAAGTCACGCAGTGGGATAGCTTTTACCATGCCACTGGAGTATCTTTATACGAGGCACGAAAGCTACACCAACGAAATAAAAACAACTGATGAGGTAACAAATATGGAAAACGAAAGGTCTGCAATTTTTACGATTGTAAACAAAGGAATGGCTAATTACGTTGTCGATGCATCGCTTGAAGCGGGAGCACGTGGCGGCACAATATTAAATGCACGAGGCTCTGGAGCAACTCAAACCAAGCACGTGTTTGACATTGAAATTGACCCAGCTAAAGAAATTGTCCTGACAATTGTCGAAAAGGAAAAAGTTGATGCAGTCGTTAAAGCTATCAGAAAAACTGCGGAAATCGAAAAAGATGGACTTGGTATTTTATTTGTTGTGCCGCTCGATAAAACATTCGGTGTAAAGTAACGTTTGCCTGGATTATTTAAAAATTGCGACTCTGAAACTCGTAATTTTAGGTAAAGTGTCTGGATTTTTTATTTCTTTTCGGATATAATGAAGCACTATATGAACGGAACTAAATTTATTTTTGTCACGGGCGGAGTTGTTTCCTCAATCGGGAAAGGAATCACAGCTGCGTCAATAGGTTTATTGTTAAAAAGTCGCGGGTTTTCGGTGGTTAATCAAAAGCTTGACCCGTATTTGAATATTGACCCAGGTACAATGAACCCGTTTCAGCACGGCGAAGTATTTGTAACCGATGACGGAGGCGAAACCGACCTTGACCTCGGTCACTATGAGCGCTTTACCGATGTTTCGCTGCATAAGTACAATAGTACAAGTGCTGGAAAGGTGTATCAAGCGATTTTGGAGCGAGAGAGGGCAGGTGGTTATCACGGTGGGACTGTCCAGGTTGTTCCGCATGTTACCGATGAAATTAAAAGGCGGATTTTGAAACCGCGTGAAAATAATCCTGATTTTATTATTTCGGAAATCGGAGGTACCGTTGGCGACATAGAAGCTCAGCCTTTCATTGAAGCAATCCGCCAAATTCGCTTTGAAGTTGGCAAAGAAAATACGATATTTATTCACTTGGGGCTTTTGCCTTTTTTGAAAGGCTGTGGCGAAATTAAAACAAAGCCGATGCAACATAGCGTAAAGGAACTTTTAAGTTTTGGAATTCAGCCAGATGTTTTAATTTGCCGCTCCGAAGTGAAAATAAGCGAAAGCGTTCGTGAAAAACTAAGCCTTTTTTCCAACATTCCAACCGATGCGATTATCGAAAATACAAATGTAGCTTCCATTTATGAAGTGCCGCTTATGCTTGAGAAAAATGGTTTAGGGAAAGTGCTGTGTAAGTTTTTCGCTCTGCCGCAATGCACTCCAAATTTGGATGAGTGGCAAAAAATGACGGAGGCTTATAAAAATCCGCACTTTGAAGTTTCGATTGCCTTGGTTGGAAAGTATGTTGAGTTGCACGATGCGTATTTAAGTGTTATCGAGGCGTTGACGGCGGCAAGTATTGCTCACAATGCAAAGTTAAAACTTTCGTGGTTTAATTCTGCGGATATTACTTCGCCTGAAGATGCTGCCGAGAAACTATCAGGTTTTGACGGAATTATCGTGCCTGGTGGCTTTGGCGAGCGCGGCATTGACGGTATGATTTATACAGCTCAGTTTGCACGTCAGAACAACATTCCGTTTTTTGGTATTTGTCTCGGAATGCAAATTTCAATCATTGAATTTGCCCGCAACGTGCTTAATCTCAAGGGAGCTCATTCAACCGAGTTTGAAAAAGATTGTGTGTATCCAGTTATCGATTTAATGGCTGACCAAACCGAAAGTCAAATCGGCGGAACGTTGCGGCTTGGTTTGTATCCTTGTGCGTTGCAGAATGGAAGCATTGCACACAAAGCCTATAAAAAAGATGAGATTTCTGAGCGCCATCGACATCGCTATGAATTTAACAACAAGTATCGAGACGATTTTGAAAAAGCTGGAATGGTATTTTCAGGCATTAATCCTGAGCGGAATTTAACCGAGATTATTGAGTTGAAAGAGCATCCTTTTTTCCTTGCAACTCAATTTCATCCAGAGTTTACATCACGTCCGAACAGGGCTCACCCGCTTTTTTCGGCATTTATCGAAAAGGCGTTGGAAAAATAATTTTGTCTTTTATGCCACGAAAATTTTCTCGTAAGGCTTCAAAGTTAATTGGTCAAACCTAAATTGACGCTGCCTTCTTAAAAAGCGTAAAAGGCATTTCTTTTAAGCTTTTTGAATGGAACGCCATCTGCCTAAAACGCTCTTTATAAAAGTTGGCGACTTCTCCGCCACGGATAGCGGTGTACAAAACACTATCGAGTTTTTCACTTGAAAAACTCGATAGTTCAATGATGTTCAGGGACGCACATTATTGAACCTACGCCCGTGGCGGTTTCAGTCGAAAGCGTAAAAAGCTCAAAACTTGCCATCATTGAAAAAATCATGCACGGAAAGACTATCGTCCGTGACAATGCTTGTACTTTTTACCGCTGCCACAAGGGCAAAGGTCATTTCGCCCGACTTTTTCAAACGAGCGAACAACTTGTGCGTTTTCAGGCTGGCTTGCACGTGCAAGCGGTGATGCGGAGTCTGCTTGCGTTGCCGCAAAACTGGCAGCTTCAGTGTGACTTGCAGTGCCCATCTGAGTGCGACTTTGCACTTCATGCTCATGCTCGGTGTTCACTTTTACCAAAGCAATCCTTGAAGCAATAGTATTGCGGATATTTTCAATCATCGTATCGAACACATCAAAGCCTTCATTTTTATATTCAATAAGAGGATTTTTTTGTCCGTATGAACGTAAGTACACAGCCTCACGTAAATTTTCCAAAGCTTCCAAATGGTCAAGCCACGCCTTATCAATAATATTGATATATTGAAAGCGAATAAAAAAGTTTAAATTTTGCTCACCAGTGATTTTTTCTTTTTCGACAATCTCCTGCTTTATCGCTTGAAAAATTTCATCGGCAACGTTTTGATTATGTGCAATTTCGTCACAATCGCTTTCCGTCAAAGTGTACCCAAACTTAGATTTCAAGTCGCTTCGGAACAGTTCGAGCTTTTCTTCAAACTCATCTTTCGATGCTCGTTTTACGTTTTCTGCCCCTTCATTGACAAATTCCTGAATCGCCGAATAACAACGTTCAACCAAATGCTCATCTTCCAAAATCCTATCTCGCTCGCTATAAATGAAATTACGCTGCTCGTTCAAAACATCGTCGTATTCCAGCAAGTGCTTTCGAATATCGAAGTTTCTCTCTTCAACTTTCTTTTGAGCCTTTTCAATGGCAGAGTTTAACATCGAGTGAGCAATCGGTTCCCCTTTTTGTAAACCGATTTTTCCCATCATACCCTTAAATCTGTCGCCACCGAAAAGCCGCATCAAGTCATCGTCAAGCGAAATGTAAAACTTCGAGCGACCAGGATCTCCTTGTCGTCCAGAGCGTCCTCGAAGTTGGTTATCAATTCGGCGGCTTTCGTGTCGCTCAGTACCGATAACGTATAAACCGCCAGCGTTTTTTACATACTCATAATCTGCAACCCACTTTTCGGTTTCTTCATCGATGAGTTTTTCAAGATAGTCTGGATTGGGCTGGTCGCCTGCACGCCTTCTCGCACGAAATTCAGGGTTACCGCCGAGCTTAATATCCGTACCGCGTCCAGCCATGTTCGTCGCGATAGTTACTGCACCCTTTGCACCAGCTTCCGCGATAATCAAAGCTTCACGAGCGTGATTTTTCGCATTCAACACCTCATGACGGATACCTCGCTTTGTGAGCATCTTTGAAACAAGTTCCGACTTTTCAATCGAAGCCGTTCCCACCAAAACAGGCTGCCCTTTTTCGTGAGCGGCTTTTATTTCGGTACAAAGTGCTTCAAGTTTATCGCTTTCAGTGATGTATACTTCGTCGTCCTCATCTTTTCTTGCAACAGGCAAATTCGTCGGAATAACAACAACGTCCAAATTATAAATCTTTGCAAACTCAGCTGCTTCCGTGTCCGCAGTTCCTGTCATACCAGAAAGCTTTTTGTACATTCGGAAAAAATTCTGGAAGGTAATCGTTGCAAGCGTTCGGTTTCGCTGTGCAATACGGATATGCTCTTTAGCTTCGATAGCTTGGTGAAGTCCATCGCTGTACCGCCTTCCTTCCAAAATACGCCCTGTAAACTCGTCAACAATTTGCACTTGACCGTCTGCAACAACATAATCGACATCGATATGGAAAAGTAAATGAGCCTTCATAGCCTGTGTGAAGTAATGAATATACTCGAAGTTGCCCTCTTCAAACAAACTGCCCTTGATAAGATTATGCTTTTGCAAAATTTGCTCAATGTGGAGCATACCTTCATCGGAAAACGAAATGCGTTTATTTTTTTCGTCTATTTTGTAATCGCCTTCGCATTTCTCGCCTTCCGCTTCGTTTGGATACTCGCCACGCTCATTCTTTTTTACTTCAACTAAAGTACCCAAAAGTTTATCGACTTCAAAGTAGTTTTGTGTATCGTCTTCGGCTTGACCAGAAATAATAAGAGGCGTTCTCGCTTCATCTATGAGAATCGAGTCAATTTCATCCACAACAGCAAAGTTAAAACCTCGCTGAACCTTGTCCTGCAAGCGAAGCTGCATATTATCTCGAAGGTAGTCAAAGCCCAACTCATTATTTGTGCCGTAGGTTATGTCGCAAGCATAAGCCTTTTTGCGGTTTTCATTATCCATATTGGAAAGAACTGCACCAACAGTCAAACCAAGATAATCATACACTGGACGCATCCATGCAGCGTCTCGCTCGGCAAGATAGTCATTCACCGTTACCACATGAACGCCCTTTCCAGTGATACTGTTTAAGTAAACAGCCACAACCGACATCAAAGTTTTACCTTCACCTGTTTTCATTTCAACGATTTTACCGCTATGAAGAACAAGTGCACCCATAATCTGCACATCGTAGGGACGTTCACCTAAAACCCGCCGTGCCGCTTCGCGAGCTAACGCAAAAGCTTCTGGCACAAAAGCGTCCAAACTCTCTCCTGCCTGATATCGCGTTTTAAATTCCTGTGTCTTTTTCTTAAAATCGTCTTCCGTTAGAGACAAAGCCCAACTTTCTTTTTCGTTAATTTGTTTCAAAATAGGTAATAATGCTTTAATATCACGCTCATGCTGAGAGCCAAACAATAATTTAATAATCGAAAAACCCATAACTTTAATTATACCAAAATGCATAAAAAAAGACAAGGCACAAACTCCATTATCATCCAATTTGACTTTCGCCTCAAATCGCTTCTTGTTATTGCATTTGCCTTTGTAAACGCTCGAGCTTATCCACGGGCAACCTTCGGTTGCCATCATGTTGCACAGGATAGGGGAATTAAAGTCAACGCTAAAAACATCAGTTTTTGAAGTTGACTTTAATTCCCAACATCGGCTGCTCTTTCGGTTAATGACGACAACCAAACCTAAAAGCTTGAGCATTTTTAATAAACGAGTTTTCAGCGGAGGGGTTCTGGTGTGCTAGACATAAAAAAAGCAAAATGATACAATGGTGTGTCTAGAGGGGCAAAATGCTTCAATATGTTTTTTCTTTTTTTTCAAGTCTAAATAAAAATGCACATCCGGGTGATATTGCCCATGGAGTTGCACTAGGTTTGATGCTGGCGATTTTACCGAAGAATAATTTGCTCTGGCCCGCATTGTTTGCTTTTAGTATTTTTGTGCGAATGAACAAGGGGGCGTTTTTTCTTTCATTTATTTTTTTCGGGTTTATCAGTCCGTTTTGCGATGTGTTGATTGAGCGGTTGGGATTTTGGGTTTTATCTTTGCAGGCGTTGCATGGTCTTTACGCCACCCTTGACACTATTCCTTTTGTCGGTATGACAAAGTTTTATAACACAATGGTTGCAGGCGGTTTGCTTTTTGGTTTAATTCTTTATGTGCCAGTATATATTATTGTGCGGTTATTGGTTCGATTGTATCGCACAAAAGTGCAGCCGAAATTTTCAAAAATCGAAGGAAGTAAATCCTTTGGGGTTTTGAGTAAAATTCCGATTTTGCGGCATCTCGAAAAAATTAAAGATGTAAAGGATATGATAGAACAATGAGCTATTTAAAAAATGGGCAGTTAAACTCTGATGAATTAAAAACTGGCGATGAATATGAAGTTCCGAAAGTTTCCGAATCGCAACTTGAAGATATTATAGAAAATGTAAAATCGGATGAAACGTTGCGTTCTTTTGATAATGCGACTGCAAGCGAAGATGCCGAGTTTGCAGCTGAAATTAAAAAGTCAAAGAAGCCACTGAAACTCAATAAGCTTTTTACGCGAAAGTTCGGTGAAGCTCAATTCCAAAGAAAAATCTTAAAACACATTTTTATTCCAAACGATAAAACATTTGTTGAAAAGCATTTTGTAAAAGAGCAAGATAAAAAAAGCGGAAAAGCAATTATGGTTCTAAGTAAACAAGCAACATTGAGTCGAAGTGAAATTCTAAAGCTCAATAGAATTGCTCGCGATATCCAAAAGCAGCAGCACGAAAGGATTAACTTTATTCCGTTGGTTGCTGCATGTGTCGCCGTTTTGTTGGTGTTGATGTTTGCTTATTTGTTCCGGAATATTATTTCGCGTAAAATAGTTGTGTCTGCATCTGAGGCAGCATTCGGTGCAAAATGTGATATTAAGTTTATTGACTTTAATCTTTTTGATACGCACTTTCAAATTAAAGAGTACGCGGTTGCAAATCAAAATGCTCCGATGAAAAATCTTTTTGAGATTAAAAATATTGATATAAAGTTTAATTTACTTGAGCTTTCACGCGGTAAATTTGTTTGTGAAAATATTGCGGTTGACGGTATTAGCTGGAACACTGATAGAAAAACTTCTGGTGCATTACCTAAAAAAGTGAAATCCCAAAAAGATGAATCTTCCATTTTGAATAATAATCCCGTTATGCAAATGATTAACAGTGAGCTTGAACAAATTAAAAATGGAGTGTCTCTTTCAAATGGGTTTGAAGCTTTGAGAGAACAAACTGATCCGAGACTTATTTTGCAACGTGAAATGAATGCATTTCAAAGTCCGAAAATCAAAGATGAGATTATCGATTTTGTGCCGACGTTTGTTGACTCATGGAAGGTGCAAGCTTCGCAAACAGAATCAAATGTACGAAGCCTTGTTTCAAAGGGGCAAGATATTTCTGAAATAGATTTTCAAAATATGAGTTCGCCTGAGGAAATACAAAACTTCATTGTGAAGATTACCGAGATGATTGCTGTTTCCAAAAAAAATATTGAAGGTGTGCAAGACCTTTCGTCAAAGATTCAAGATGATGTAAAAAAAATTGAAACACTCGGAAAGAATATTGAAACGTATGTTAGTGCAGACATTAATCACGTAAAAAAAGTTGCAGCACAAATTAAAGACATAAAAGCAAAAGGTGCAAGCGGTTTTGTTTCCGACTTGTTCCGTGTTTTTTATTTGGAAACGTTGGGCTCGTATTATCCGCGTTTGATGGAGTTGATCGCGATGGCGAACCAAGCACAAAAGTCGCCGAAAAAAGAAAACGCTCAAACGCTTGCTGATAAATCAAAAGCGATGGAGCGGCTTCAGGGGCGTAACTTTCTTTTTTCGGATCACAGTGCACCGACTCTGCTTTTTAAGAATGTGCAGCTTTCGGGTCATTCCCCTGATAATGATTTTACACTTGCAGGTGATGTGCAAAATATCACGAATGATGTAGACACGTGGAATAAACCTATAACTCTTTCACTTTCATCAACTCAAAAACAGTTTAAGGAAACTGTGCAAGGTACGGTTGACTTACGAAGTGCGACAAAGTCGTTGGTTGATGTTGCAGGAAATTTTTCCGGTTTGGATTTAGACCTTGATGCGAAGATTACTGGATTACCGAAACTTGCAGGGGCTTTTGAAACAAGTGCAGAAATTGAAATCGGAAAAAATAATGACGTGCGAATTACAACTAGCGGTGTAGTTAAAAATGCAAAACTTAAAATTGATAAATTTGAGCCTGAGATTTTAAGTAGGATTTATGATGAAGTGCTTGCAAGAATAAATACCGTTGATGTAACAACAGCATTTTTTAAACCTAATGACAGCAATTTGAAGTTGAATATTTTGTCAACAGTTGATGAACAAATTTTTGATTCGATACAAAAACAGCTTTTGGTAGAACTTGCACGTGTTCGTGAGTTGGTTATTGCCGAAGGGCAAAAGTATTTGGAGCAAGTAAAATCAGAATGCTTGCCATATCTTGAAAATGCGGATGAGGTAATTTCGCTTGTGAAGTTGGCG
This sequence comes from uncultured Treponema sp., assembly GCA_937890985.1. Lineage (GTDB taxonomy): Bacteria > Spirochaetota > Spirochaetia > Treponematales > Treponemataceae > Treponema_B. Next base: position 35,165 of record CALAEM010000019.1, read on the forward strand.
GTAACAGACAGCACCGCTTTTGAAAAAATGCTTCAAACAAAACTGAAAGAAGCGGAAGTTCGACTGACACAACTTGCAACAAATAAACTAAATGATGCGGCAAACCAAATTAAAGATACCGTTAAAGACCAGATTAAGGATGCACTTAAATTGCCTTTTGGTTTTTGATTTGCATTTTTTTTATTAAAGCTAGAGATTTGGTAAAATATAAAAATAAACTTTTTGTAAAAAGAAATTTGATTAGGAGCTTTTGAAAATGAAACAAAACATAAAAGAATTTTTGGCACGAAAAAATATTGAAATTTCTGCTCACAAATATTTCGTTGAGGCGATGAGTGCAATGGCGATGGGGCTTTTTTCTTCGCTTTTAGTTGGAACTATTTTGAATAGCATTGGTTTAAAATTGCATATTGCATTTTTGACTGAAACTGTTTGGCCTATTTGTCGCGACATGACTGGAGCAGCTATCGGTATTGCGATTGCTCACTCGCTAAAGGCTCATACCTTTGTGCTTTTTGCTTCAGTAATTGTCGGTTTTGCTGGTAATAAACTGGGCGGTCCTGTTGGGGCTTTTGTCGCAACACTTGTTGCAACCGAATTGGGTAAAGCCGTCTCGCGTGAGACAAAAGTCGATTTGATAGTTACGCCTATGGTTACTATTCTCTCAGGGGTGTTGATTTCTGTATTGGTAGGTCCAGCTATGTCCGCTTGTATGAACTGGCTCGGCAATGTGATTATGGATGCAACAAAACTGCAACCGCTTTGGATGGGTGTTGCTCTTTCAGTTATGGTCGGTGTTATTTTGACGCTCCCGATAAGTAGTGCTGCGATTTGTATGATGCTTGGACTTTCGGGGCTTGCAGGCGGTGCGGCAACGGTTGGGTGCTGTGCCCAGATGATTGGCTTTGCGGTGATGAGCTATCGCGATAACGGATTTGGCGGTTCAATTGCTGTAGGAATCGGGACAAGTATGCTCCAGATGCCAAACATTATCAAAAATCCGATTATTTGGATTCCGCCGACACTATCGGCTGCAATTTTGGGACCTTTTTCAACGATGCTTTTTAAACTTGAAAATATTCCGCTTGGTTCTGGAATGGGTACTTGCGGTTTTGTTGGTCAGTTTGGGACATTCGCTGCAATGCAAAGTACAGGACAAGGCAGTGCTATGCTGTGGTTTTCAGTTATTGCATTGCATTTTGTCGCACCAGCGGTTTTAACTTTTGCCTTTACTTCGCTTCTACGAAAACTGCGTTTGATAAAGGATGGCGACTTGAAGCTTGATTTATAGACAAGTGATTTTCGAAAACGCAATTGTTGCAAGCAATACTGCAATCGAAAATAGTGCAACCATTCCACCAGGAGCGACATTAAAGTAATACGAAAAAATTAAGCCGCCTAAAACTTCAACTAAGCTAAAAATAATTGAAAAAAAGAGCGTCCGTTTAAATCCTTTTTTTAGTTGCAAGGCGGCGGCAACTGGCATCGTTAAAAGTGAGCCTAGAACCATCATACCGACAATTTTTATAGCAACAGCTACGGTTACTGATACCAAAAGTGAAAAAAGATAGTTAATCACTTTTACTTTTACGCCAGCAACCTGTGCAAGATTTTCATCTACTATCACATACAGTAATTCCTGGTACTTGAGGCAAAACGTAATAATTGCGAGTGTGCTTAAAATAATAACGGTTACGATATCAGCTGTTGAAACTGTGAGTACAGAGCCAAATAAAAATGCATCTGCATTGCCATGTGAAAGTCCTGAACTTATAAGCGTAATTGCGATGCCAACTGAAAGCGTTAAAATAACTGAAAGCACGAGGTCGGTATTTTGCTTAAGCCGACTGCGTACTGCTTCAATCAAAAGTCCGCAAATAGCTGTGAAAAAAAACGCACCGAGTAGCGGAGTTGCGTTAAGCGTAAGTGCAACCGTAACACCGGCAAGCGATGCATGCGAAAGTGTATCGCCGATAAAAGAGTACTTTCGCAACACCAAAAAAATACCGATGAGCGGACAAAGTACCGCAATAAAAAGCGATACAACAAATGCATAATTCATAAAGGTATATGAAAACATTTTATCAATACCTAAAGCCAATACTTATTTCTGGTAAAATGCCCATAGTTTGTCCAATGCTACTACTTTTTATAGCGAAACTATGATTTACCGATGCTCCAACATCAATATACAAAAAGCGAATAGGTTTGATGCGAATACCTAAACCAAAGCAATACATCGGTTGCCCTTCTACTTTAATAGTTCTTGTAGTATTTGATTTCACTAGCAATAAATAAACACCTCCGCCTAAAGTCATATGGAATGCAGCCTTTTCGACAAGCCAATATTCATATAAAATACTCGCAGAAAAGGCTAAATTATTAATTTCACTGTACCCTCTGCTACCTTTTATACTAGTGTTAAAATACGAACCTCGTAACTCTGTTCCAAAAAATCCGAATCTCTTTTTTGCAAAAATTAAACCAGCTTCTAAATTACCCGCGATTGGATAAAATTTTTTATCAATCAGTTTGGTATACTTTTTATAATAAAGTGGAATCCAAGGTGTATATGAAACCCCAACATAATAGTCGCGAGGTTTGTTATACTCTACGATAAACTGTTCCGACATTCCATAAAGTCCGCTTTTATCCTGCACTGTTATATAAAGAGATTGAGCTATCAGTGAGTTCGGTTCTTTGATATCAAATACAATTTTGTTTTCTTGAATACTTATCGGTTGAATCGGAATTTTTTTACCGTTTGTTTTATTGGTGAAATAAACCTCCATATCGTCGGTAAATCCTTTACCGAAAACTTCAACACGGAAGTTTTTCTCATCAAGATAAAGGCTGTGTGGTGAAATATCTTGTATCTCAGGCAAGCGAGCTTGGAGAACTTCAACCGAAATCCAGTCCGACACTTGCTCACAAATTTCCAACATACTGTAGGCGGAAACACGGTAAAGATATTTACCTGGTTTTAAACTCACTTCCAGTTGATTTGTTTGTGTTCGCTTATTTGTAAAAATAAATTCGCCGCTTTTTGTTTTTAGCTCTACTTCATAATAGTAAACACCAGGCGAACTCGTCCATCGAAGTACTTGAGTAAAAGTTGGTGCTTCCCGTGCTGATTGCTCAAAATAATAAAATTGTTTAGACGCGTTTTTTACCGTAGGCTCTGTTTCTTGTGCAAACACATAAAAAGATACATAAGCAAAAACAACCATATAAAGCAATCGAGAGAATTTTTTTGTATTCATAGCATTAGTACCCATAGTATTTAGCATCCTTATTCACAGTGTTCAACGGTTTTGTAATTAGTGGCAAATCGATAGTAAAAGAATAATAACCAGTTTCCGATTTTAGCGTGCGGTTTTTGATTTTTATTGTCGAAACAGCTTGGACACCAGCTTTAAAAGTTCCATTTGAAAGAATATTAAGTTTTGTAAAATCGAATGATGTTCCTTCGATTTTTTCCACAAAAATGACTGTACCATTTTGGTTCTTTACAGTAAAGAAATAGTAGTCGGCATCTTCCACTGGCGACCATTCAAAGTTGAGTGAGCGATTTTTTGCTAAATAGTCAACTCCGATTATTTTCGGCATATTTGTCATTGTAAACTCAGGAGTTTTAAGCGGCTTTATCGGCAAGATGGTAAAAGTATTCGTTTGCTTCGAGGATATTTCATATCCCATAAATTCACCGAGTACTTGCCACGAATATTTGCCTTCGCCTAAATCGTTCAATACTAACTTCACTTCACCAGTTTTAGTTGAAGGTATCGTTTTGATAATGCGTCCATCTTTTTTCAACTGAAAAACCGCCGTCCCCACAACGGGGTCTGTTTTCCACTTGAAAATAATACCATTATCCAGAGCTTCCTCGCCTCTGATTTTAGCTTTATCATTCGGTGAAATAAGCTGCAAAAACTCAATTTCTTTTGAGCGGAATTTTATGGTTGATAGCAAACCTATGTTTTGTGTGTGTGCTACAGTATCGTATGACATGGCTTGCACGGTCGCGGTAAAAGTACCTTCAGCATATTCTTTAACTGGAATCTGTATAGCCTTGCCAGATGCAAACGGCTCATGCATAATGCGGGTTCCGTTCGCATCGTAAACCGCAACGTTGTAATAGTCTGCATACGCGACAGGATTCCACGTAAGTTGTGCTATTGCTCCTTTTACACGCGGTATAATATCGTTGTCTTTTGGTTTAGTTATATCAGCGGCAGCCAAGTTCGAAATAACTGTAAATTTTTGCACTTCGGAGGTTGCCTCAACCGAGCCTTTATCGTTAATTAGTTGTACACGCCAAAAATAATCTCCGTTTTGAAGATACGCACCTAAAAACGAAGTCCCGTTAATCTTTTTTTCGAGTGCAACATCCTTGAAATTTTCATCGCGTGCAATCGTAAAAAGCGTTTCATACCCTGTTTTATTTTCCCAAGTAAAACGAATATTTTGCATAAGTATTTGGGAAATTACATAATTATTTTTTGGAAATATCGACCTAAACCCAGTGATAGCATTACTTTTTTGCAACGAGACAATAACACTTTCTGGTGCATTTTCCTCATCGGCTGTTTTATAGCTGACAGACCAAAACATTTTGCCCGTTGTTTGAAACATCTTTGAATTGAGCTTTTGCAACGAAACAGTATTTTCGTTTACCGTAAAGCTTTCTTTCAAATTTTTGCTTTCATCGTAAAATTTAAGTACATATTTTTTTGCAAGGGCATTTGGCTGCCACGAAAAATGTAAATCATTTGTTTTCAAACTATCTAATTTAAGCGTATAATTATTTGCGGGAAAAATCGTTTTAACTGCGATGAGTTTTTGTGCTTTGCTAACAGTAATTTTATGCACGGCAGATTCTTTGGTTCCAACTACTTCGCAAGCATACTGAGGCACAAAACGCCAGTAATAATCTCCTTCCTCAACATCTGAAACCTGTGTGAATGTGTTCCCAATAATCTTTTTTGTAATGGAGTTTTTGAAGTCGGGTGTTTTTGAAAATTCAAATAAATACGCATTTGCCTGTTCAACTTTATTCCAGCTAAATTTAATGTTGGAAGTGCCGTCTGCTTGCGTCACGGAAGCAACTGCACTTTGCTTGAGTTCCGAAGCTGACGGTGCTTTTTCGACAACAAGCGACTTTGTATCGCTTTCCGTTCCGTCGTTAAAACGCAATTTCCAATAAAGCTTTTTTGCGGGTACTGCGACATCGCAGTGGTACATATTTTTTCCTGTCCCTGCCTCAAAGTTATTCACTGTGCTGATGACGTTATTAAACGCCGCATCTTCAGCAATAATCAATGTAACATTGTTTGCATCTGCCGCGGTAAACTCAAACGGAATTTTTGCAACATTTCCGTCAACAATTAGAAAGTGTTTTTTGTCCGTCGGTTGTGCAGGCAAACCCTGCAAGGTTTTTACTTCATCGAGAGTTTGATCGTTGTTTATGGTGATAGCTTGAAGTTGATTCAATTCTGCAGCTTGGTTGCCGTTAGCAATAGTCGCTGTACCAGATTGTACTTCAAGTTGTGTTTCGCCACTTTCGGCAGTTTTTATAACAATAGTTGCATCTTCGGATAAGGTAACGGATTTTCCCTTGATGGAAATCGTTTTTGACTTATCGGCAGTATTAGACACAGTAAGGTTTCCATTATCAATGTTTGCAAGCTGTCCATCGTTAATCCCGCCCAGACGAATCAGGGAATTATCAGAAACCTCAAGTTCTGCTCCGTCCGTAAAATAAATCGTCGCTTCAGATTTTTCCGCAGTGTGTAATGTGTCAAATTCATAAAGCGTGCTTCCATTGCTTAAGTTTTGCCAATGAAACACGTCAGCTTGTCGCCTTGTCGCAATATTATTTTTAAAAGTTACCGTCGCAATTTTTCGTCGATTGGAAAGCATCAATGCACCTATCGAAAAATAAAGAAAAATCAAAACGACTTCGATAAGCAGAATCACAACAGTAAATATAGCATCACTTTTTCGAAAGTATTTCATATTTCACTTCTTCTTGGTTTGGGTCGGCAATTGACGCCGGCGGTACAATTCCTAACAGAGAGCGGACTTCGCTTAAAGTCTGCGGTCCGTCTTGTCCTTTAAAGTTTACAACGGCATAAATTTGCAGAGGCTCAACCTTGCCCTTTACTTTTATTGGAGCCATAGGTTCAACGATTAATTTATCTTTTAAAAGTTTGTAAGTATTTTCGGAAATCAGAATATCCGTACCAAACGGTTTGTTGAGAGCTTCAATTCGGCTTGCCGTGTTAACCGTATCGCCGATAACGGTGTATTCCATTCGCTTTTCCGAGCCGATTTGTCCTGCGATACAATAACCAGTATTTATACCGCAACCTATTTTGATAAGTGGCTTATCTGGTGTGCCTCGTCCTTGATTAAATTCCTTCAAGCTTTTACGCATCAAGAGCATAGCCTGCAATGCTTGTTCGGCATCCTTTGCAGGATCCCCAGTGGAAATTGGAACGCCCCATATACCCATTATAGCGTCTCCTATAAATTTATCGACAACGCCACCTGTCGCTTGAATACAGTCAACCATTCTCGTCATATATTCATTCAAAAATTCAACAACTTGCTCAGGCGTGAGCTGTTCAGAAATCGCGGTAAACGAGCGGATATCAGAGAAAAAGATTGTAGCATATCGGCGTTCACCTCCGAGTTTAAGTTCTCCGCGGGCAGCCTTTTCAGCAATTTCTTTGTTTACAAATCTACCGAATGTTTCACGTAAGCGTTCACGCTCAGCCAAGCCTTTTCCCATCTTTACAAAAGAATTAGTTAAAAGTCCAATTTCATCATGCGTTGAAGCTTTAAGCTTGACATTATAGTTGCCTGTTTCAATTTGCTCGGATGCATCTTTGAGGGCGATAACTGGACGTGAAATTCCCTGTGCAAAAAACCAAATCGCTAAAATCGCAACAAACAAAATTATTGCAACCAAAACAATATTTCGGTAAATGATAATATTCACCGCGTCATATACTAATTTTGCAGGCACTTGAGAAACAGCAACAAAACGACCAAAATCAACTTTTGCAACGGCAACAAAATACTTTGCACCGTCTTGCTTGTACATAAATTGAGAAAGCGTTTGTTCCGTTTCATAAAGCTTGTTATAAAAATCATCTGAACGCTTCAATACACCCATTTGCAATAAATCATAGTCAGGGTAAACCAAAAGCTCTCTTGCAGCGTTGAGTGCATATGTTGTGTGCGTTTTGCTGACCGCAGCATTTTCCTGTAAATCCTCGATGGAAAAAACGATGACCACGCAATCTTTTGTGCCGAATGCTTGGTACGGGGAAAAAAGTGCAATCATCGGCAATTCAAAAAACGGCGAAGCATTGACTGTGAGAATCTCACCTGCCTTTGCCTTGTCAAGGCTTTCTGCGTTTGTTTCCAAAAAGTCGTGCACAATGCTTTGGTTCTTTTCATAACTTGTGAAAAACTTTGAGTTATAGCATTCAAGCTTGTCTGTCCCGATGTAAGCAACTTTTGCATTGCGGGAAAAAAAGTTCGTTTTAAAAACTTCATTCGCAGCAGGATTATTAGTTGCTCTCAATGTGTCCAGGAGTAGAACTGAAGATGAATATACTTCCTGCATCAGCTTTTCCATCCGCGTTGAAAAAACTTCCACCGTTGTCATATTGTTTTCTTGTATTCGCACCTCCGTGTCTCGGATAAAAAAGTACGAAGAAACTAAAATCGAAGCGCCTGCTGAAATCACTACTATTATTGTTGTGATAAAAATCAACTTAACAACTAGCGGAAATCTAACCTTAAACTTTTTTTTCATAAATAAGCAACCCATTTCCCCTATCAAATAATTTATCTGACCGAGTAATTATAACAATGCTTTATAAAAAAGCAAGTCCTAACATTTATGCAATTACAAAAAATCAAACTTGCAAAAACAATGTCTCATTGCCATCATTCACCGAAAGTGCAACCGATGTGGGGAATTAAAGGCACCGCCAAAAACTGATGTTTTTAGCGGTGCTTTAATTCCCCTATCCTGTGCCAAAAGCTCGGCAGTGTTTATGTACGCCACAATAGTTAGCGGGTGAAGCCTAAAGCGTAAACTTCAAAAATTGTTTTTCTGTTATCAAAGGCTCACCACGCTAAGGACTTATTATTCGATATCAATAAAAAAGCGTTTAATATATCGGATGCGTTCATCACTTCTTTGCCAAAAATCACTTTCGATAAATGCTGACGTTACAGTTTTATAGGCTTTATAGGCTTCCTTTATGTTTTTTTCGCTGCCGTTTAATTCGTATGCTTGTCCAAGATAAAAATACGCTTCGTCAAGCCTATTGGTTGAACTTCGCAAAAATCGATTTAAGTCAGTGATAGCATTTTTTGCATCGCCTGCGGCAATTTCTTTTTTTGCCTTTTCCAGTAAATCGGTACTTGGCACCACTTGAGTATCGGTATCGTTAGGCACGGTTAAGTCGGCAGTCGGTTTTAACACTTGCGGTTTTGTAGTTGCTGTATTTGCTTTACTTTCTAGAACTGGCTTGAGAGCCGTAGTGTCGCTAAGCGTTGTCGGTAAAACGTAATCAGGTGCTTTAACATAAGGCTGTGCCCCAGATATTTTGTCGCCAACGTGTACTTTAAGTGCATCCTTGATAAAAGAATTCGAGTAAGCGTCATACCTCGAAAAATTCAAAATATAGTCGCCTGCCTCTTTTGCATAAAACGTAAATTCCGTATCGCCCGATTTAAAACGCCTTTGCTCATAATTTAAGCCTTTTTGTGACGTTTGCTCACCTAGGAATACCCACTTTTCCCCTGGATATAAAACCCTGATTCGCTGATTTTGATTCATCGAAGTTGAACGTGAAACTGGTATCGTGTCTGTCGCCTGACCACCTTCTTGCGGAAATTCGGAAAAGTATCCAGCCTCGGTAGGCTCAACAATGTCGTTTGTGGCATCGGTTATGTCGGCATCTCCAAAATAGTTTTTGCCGTTTCCCTGCGATTGGCTCGATTGAGTCGATTGCACTGAAGGTGCAGGCTTTGTGGTTTCGGCTTTCGCAACCTGCGAACTGGCTCCAGGTTGTTGTGTCGAAGATGTAGGCTTTGTTTGGCTTGAAGGCTGTGTCGCCTTTGAAGCATTGCCAGTTTGAGGCTTTTGCGTAGAACCGCTTGTCGCAGGCTGTGCGTCTTTCGCAGCGTTACCCGAAGTCGGTTTTGTTCCTTGTGTGTTGCTAGCCGTAGCTGGTGTATTCTGTGCCTGCCCAGTTTTTGACGCGTCTCCAGTTTGCGGCTTTTGCGATGGGTCGTTGGTCGCAGGTTGTGTATCTTTTCCGCTCGTAGGCAAATTGTTAGCCGACGACGCATTCGGTGTGGAAGGCTTTTTTTCCGAGGAAGTTATTTCTGTTGGTTTTGTTTGTGCCGGCTGAGACGATGAAATCGACGTGTCAGATTTTTTCTCGCCAGATGATGAAACTGGCTTCGCAGATTCAGAAGAACCGTCAGAAGCTGTTACGCTTGGACTTAACACAGCTTTTGCACCGCCTGTCCCAACCCCTACTTTCGTAAATGGCTTACTCCGATCGTTTTCCGAAAGAAGATACGTCGGAGCTCCATCTGCACCTGTAGCCACAGTAGCTTCAGTATCAGAAGCCCTATGCAGAGTTTCAGATTGGGCATTTCCAACATCAGGCTGAGAAGTAGCATCCTGCTTTTTTGCACTCGCTGTGGAAGCACATGAAAAAAAAGCAATTAACACAACAACAATAAAAAAATTCTTCATTTTACACCATCCAGCAAATGCATTATTTTACCTGTATTTTTTTCATGGAGCTCATTAAGAACATAATCATTCGGCTCGACAAAAAACTTTTCAACGTCATCGCTATTCCATAATTTTTTTTGCTCACGTGAAAACTGTATCGGGTCAAGGTGCAAAGGCTCCGTTTGCAGCCAGATATTCTCTGGAGCGATTTTAACCGAAGGCATTCGCGTTCGCCTATCTTTTGCTCCACCTGCAAATTGATGCAAAAACAACATTAAACCCAAAATAACGAAACAAAAAAACGCCCCGAATAAAATTTTCAACATAATCGGTTTATTTATTCTTTTCAATGCTGTCTTTGAACTTTGCAAAATATTATGAAACATCTTTATTTCCGTTTAATCCATTTTTACCGAAAACGCATTTTTTGTCAATACCTCCCAAAACTAAACCCAGAATGCACAAATTGTAAAATCTACTTCCTATTAAAATACCGCACATTCCCAACTGTCTTTTATTTTCATTCACCTCACGAACAACCGATGTGGAACATTAAAATCCTTGCAAGGATTTTAATGTTCACTAACATGTTAAAATGCTTAATCCGCTCCGCTTGTAGCCCAAACCCAACAAGGATATACAAAAACGTCGGCAGGGTTGTAGCCAGCTGACCGCGGTAATGGGCAACGTCCGTGTTGCCCATTACCTTGCGAGTTTTCACAAAAATGCG
>CALAEM010000020.1 GCA_937890985.1 uncultured Treponema sp.
TGGCAAGGATGCCAATTTTTGAACCGTCCCGTGAGTTGCACTTTCGGTTAATGAAGATAAATAGAGCCTCAAATGTTCAAGATTTGCCTTCCAAGTGGAACTCTTGAAATGGCTATGTATTTTCGGTATAATTCAAATCAATGAGCGATTTAAAATACGAAGTGATTATAGGCTGTGAAATTCACTGTCAGCTTGCGACAAAAACGAAAGCGTTTTGTGCCTGTGAAAATCGATACGGCGGTATGCCTAATTCCCGCGTGTGTCCTGTGTGTTTAGGTTTGCCTGGGGCTCTTCCCGCAGCAAGCAGGGAATACTTTGAGCTTGGAATTAAAGCGGGTGTTGCACTCGGATGCAAAATAAATGCGCTGTCAAAGTTTGACCGCAAACATTATTTTTATCCGGACTTGACCAAAGGTTTTCAGATAACGCAATTTGATAAGCCTCTTTGCGGTGAAGGTTGTGTGGATATAAATCTTGCAGCCCCTGGTGAAGCCCCGCAGTTCAAGCATATCCGCATTGAGCGTATTCACTTGGAAGAGGATGCTGGAAAGAGTTTGCATATTGGTGAGCAGTATAGTTACATTGATTACAACCGCTGCGGTGTGCCTTTGATAGAAATTGTGTCGCTACCAGATATGTCGTCTCCGACTGAAGCCGCTGTGTATATGCAAACGGTGCGGGAGATTTTAACCTTTATCGGCGTAACGGACGGAAACCTCGAAGAAGGGGCTTTGCGTTGCGATGCGAACGTGAACTTAAAAATAACGGACAACGGAAAAGAATTCCGCACACGCATTGCCGAAATAAAAAATATGAACTCGTATAAAGCCGTTCACGACGCATGTACCTATGAAGTAACGAGACAACTTGCAGACTATAAGGCTGGCAAAGCATTGCCTTTCGCTGTCGGTTACAAATATACAATGGGTTGGGATGACGCAAAAGGCGAAACGGTTATTCAGCGAACGAAAACTAAAAACGTCGATTACCGTTTTATGAGCGAAAAAGATTTACCGCCGATTCATTTGACAAATGAATTTATCACTGAAGTTTCAAAAACCGTCGGAGAACTCCCCGAAGCAAAACGCCAACGATTTTTACGCGACTTCGGGCTTTCAAACTTTGATGTGCAAACCTTGACCGCTTCACGCGAACTAAGCGAATGGTTCGAAAAAGCGACTGTCGGTGCTCGCGACGTGAAAAAAGTCGCAAACTGGATTTTGGCGGAAGTTTTGGCGGTTATCAACGAGCGAGGAACTACGCTAGCAGAATTGCCTTTTCAACCGCAAGATATAACGGCACTTGCAAATGCTGTCGATAGCGGAAAAATAACTGGAAAGCAAGCGAAGGAAGTTTTTGCACAAATGCTTGAAACAGGCGAAGCACCAGATGCAATTATCGCAAAAAGTGGTTATGTGCAAATCAGTGACGTTGCAGCAATCGAGAAAATTGTTGACCAAGTGCTGGCAGAAAACGCTGCCGCAGTCGATGACTGGAAGCACGGAAAAACAAATGCTGCTGGTTGGTTGATGGGCCAGGTGATGAAAAAATCGCAAGGCAAGGCTAACCCTGCCGAAGCGACAAGGCTGGTTAACGAAAAGCTAAAAGCATTGTAACTCACCGCTTTTTGAGCAAAGCAACAAACAAGGCAGCCATTTGGCTGCCTTGTCACATTTCTGAAAGACGCTATATTTTCGTCTGACTCCAGTCTTCTTCATATTTATACATTGTCCAGTTCTTTTCTGTTTTGGCTTTGTTGAATGCTTGTTTTAATTTTTCAGGTGCATTAAAGTTCTTATGATTGCCTTCCGACTTGTCGTCCAGATATATGTAGCATTCACCGCCTGAGGCTGGTAAATCGTCAAAAAGCTTAATAAAGGCACTCGAACCAAGCTTATTTGATCTACAGTCCATATTCGACAAAGCAGAGCAACCTTGCACATTAAGCAGCGTCAGCTGATTTGCATAGCAGTATAGCTCTTCCAAAGCATTCAAGGCATTCACGTCGAGTGAAGTCAACTGATTGTCGCCACAGGACAGGTTCGTCAAAGCAGAGCATCCTTGCACATTAAGCGAATTTAGCTTATTTTCATGGCAGTATAGCTTTTTCAAAGCAGTTAAGCTATGCACATCAAGCGTGGTTAGCTGATTTTGCCAGCAGTATAGCTTCTCCAAAGCAGAGCAACCTTGCACATTAAGCTTGGTTAGCTCATTTTCGTGACATGACAGATACGTCAACGCAGTTAAGCCATGCACGTCGAGTGTGGTCAGCTTATTTACGCCAGCAGACATATCATTCAAAGCAGAGCAACCCTGCACATTAAGCGAAGTCAGCTGATTCCCTATACAATTCAACTTCTCCAAAGCATTCAAGCCATGCACGTCAAGCGAACTTAGCTTATTGAATCCACAATTCAGCTCCGTCAAAGCTTTCAAGCTCTGCACGTCAAGCGAAGTCAGCTGATTACTGTAACAGTTCAACTTATTCAACGCGGAGCAGTCTTGCACATTAAGCTTGGTCAGCTGATTTCCGTAGCATTCCAGTTCAGTCAAAGCGGTTAGGCTATGCACATCGAGCGAAGTCAGTTGATTTTGCCAGCAGTATAGCTTCTCCAACTCGTGGCAACCTTGCACATTTAGCGAAGTTAGCTGATTGTTGTCGCAGTGAAGTTTTGTTATCTTGCCCTTTAGGACAATACGCTCGCCTTTTGCCGTTAATGTGCGTGATTTACTAAAATCACCACCATCAATTATACTTCCGCTACAGCCCTCGACGTTGATAGCACTACCGTCCGATGTAAGAACCCTTATTTCAATCGTCCTTGTCTCTGGACTTAGCAACATCGATACGCCGCCTTCCACGCTTGACACACCTGTCTCTATTTCCGTATTGTTGGTTTTTGTGCCATTAGATACGTTGCTTTTGCAACCGCCCAAACCGGCAGCAAAAGTAAACATCAAGAGTGCCGCACCCATCATAAAGCATAATTTTGACAACTGATACGTCATTTCCACTGAAAGTATCTTTTCAAACTTTTCTGGTTTCATCTAAAACTCCTTCTATGAACCAGCTTTAACAAATATCAATTGTCGATTGTTACAAAAATAAAATAAATCCAGACAAAAAAAACACCCAAAGCTTCAGCTTCAGGTGTTTATCGTTTGTTGAATGCTTGCAAAGCAAATGCTACTTCATCAGCTTGAGCAAACTCAAGGCTGGTCCCGCTTTGTCAAGCACACTTTTGATGAGGTCTTGCGGATTTTCGGTTGTCGTTTTTTTAGAAAACATTGTTTTCAAACTCGTGATATTTTGTATCAAAAGCGGCAACATCGAAAAAAGCGACGAGCCATTTTCAGCAAGACCGCCTGTCAGCTGCTGCAAAATTCCTTTTGCCATGCTCGACTCGCCTGTTTTCAAAAGTTGCGACATTGCAGTTGTTTGCAAACTCTTCACGATATTTCCGATTGCAGAGTTACTTGTCTCGACGGGCTTCGTTGTGTCAATCGACTTGAGTAAGTCAACATTTTTTGTCAACTCGGAAAACGCTCCCGAAGCTAAACTCTTGAGGTCATTTGCCGACTTTGTCAAGTCTCCGCCACTAACTGCATTAAGTGCCTTTTTTGCACTTCCAACCAAATTATCTAAATTTATCATAAACTCTCCTTCACTTAGAATTGACATATTATGAGCAAAGTGACAGATTTATTCAAGACTTCCAACACAATTCGATTTTCCAGCTTCACTTTATCCTGCAGGATTTTCATCTGTCGCAATAATTATCAAAAGCTAATCGCGTTATCTTTATCAGAAGCTTAAACTGAACGGCTGAAATATCGCCTCTAATTTTGACGCCGAGTTTTGAAAAGCTTGACAAACATTTTGCTTTTCAAAACAACTCAGATTGTATTCCGTTTTTCACTTCGTCTCAAACGTGCTAAAAATCATCGTTTCCGCAAGCTGATGTTTGCTCAAGGCGATAGTTTTTCAGGAAGGCTTTTAAGATTGCAGACTTTTTTTTCTGCGGGACTTTTGACTTGGGCGTAATTCTAAAAAGCTATCACGATACGGACGCACATTGTCCCAAGCTTGAGTTCCAGCACATCGCAGAATATCGCAGCCATCGCATCAAAGCAGCGGACGTATCGGCGTTTCGTATTGAGCTTTTGACACAAAGAATTGAATAAGCCTAGGTGAATGGATTTTATATTCGGAGAGTTGAAAATCTTGAAATATCAAAGTTGGCATTTGTGTTGAATGTTTGTCGGTCGATTGCTTTACGATTGCCTGAAATTCACAGTTGCAAAAATTATCCATTTATGCACTGTGTCACGGAAAAATTAAAATTTTATTTTTTAAATCTGATACAAAAAAAATTTTTTCGTGGTATATTAATCACAGAGATAGTTTATAAAATTATACTTTTTAGAATAAATCATTTGTCGTGTTAGAGGAGGTAACGATGAAAAAAAATCTATTTGGTTTGGTTTTGGTTTTTTTGCTGGTGTGCTTTTCGTGCAAAGGCTTTGAAGTGCAACCGAAGTTTATTACAATATTTGGAGCTGATGAAAAAAGTATTAAGCTGGAAAGTTATGAGCAGCTTGCGGATAATTCTGTGAAGCTTGTTTTTTCAGAAGCGGTTGCACTTGAAGAACTCACTGTCCGTAATTCTGCCGATGAACAAATGACGTATACAGAATCAGTGGAAAAAGAAAACGGCGTTGAAGCACACGTTATAAAGATTATGGAAAATGTTGCAATAGGAGCGACTTATACTGTCGGCGGATGTGTTAAAAGCGGCAAAACAACGCAGAGCTTTTCGATTGCGTTTGTCGGTAAAAACATAAATCCAGCTGGGCTTGCCATCATCGAATACAAGCCAGTGCATTCAAGTGCAAAAGGTTCAGACCCTGAGTTTATAAAACTGAAAGTAACGAAAAGCGGAAACGTCAGCGAGTTTGCACTTCGCACCGTCGGCAGCAAAAAAGTTCCAGATTATATTTTTCCAGCTTGTGAAGTTTCCGCCGGAGAAGTTATTTTTTTGCACTTGCATCCTGCTGCGGAAACAAATGCAGCCGAAAACTTTGCAGATGAAACCGATGCGAATATCTCAAGGGATATTAAAACTGCAAGAGATTTTTACGCCCGCAGCTTTGACAAACCTTATAAGCGTGATGCCAATGTGGTTGTGCTTGATGACGGCAATAATCATGTGCAAGATTTTTTGGTGTGTGTGCAAAAGAAAGGTTTTGCAGATGGTGAGTTTCAATGGGACGAACAAACTATTGCAGTCATTAAAGAGCTGGAACAAGCTGGTTTAAAAGAAGCTTTTGAGCATCAGTGCAAAAATATCAGTGTGGACAATATGACAGGAACAACCAGCCTCGTGAAAATCAATGGAGTTTGGCAAAAACAGAAATACACAAAGCGGTGAGTTATGATAACAAATAAAACAAAACCGTATATCTTGTCAGTAGTGCATTTTCGAAATTTGCTGCGTGACGGTTATGCCAGATTCTTTGCCCCGAATATTTGTGTGCAATGTGGACGTGAAAGCAATTCGGCAATTTCACTTTGCAGCGATTGTGCGGAACAGTTTTTCGGAGGCTATCTCAAAATGCACGAAACGGAAACAGAAGCATTTTGCAACGTATGCGGAAAGGCTTTAATTTCTGAAGTTGGCGTTTGTCAACGTTGCAAAAAAAGTTTTATTCACGCGGCAATACCTGCGGAAAAATTTCAGAATAAAAGTAACGATGCAAATAAAACACAACTAAACTTTGAAAAGAACTTTGCACTTTTTCCGTATATTGGAGACGGTAGTAAAATCGTGAGCGATTGGAAGAATGTCGGAATGCGAAATTATGCCGCAGTTTTTGCACAATACATTTTGGAGTTTTTACGCAGCAATCGCGAGCTTGACGGCTTGTGCATTGTGCCAGTTCCGCCGCGTCCTTCAAAATTGAAAACGAAAGGCTGGGATCAAATTGCGGATTTAGCAAGCGAGCTTCGAGCAAACGGAAAAACTATTCTGCCAGTTTTGCGGCGGCGGGACGGTCTTTCACAAAAGCGTGCAGGCAAGGCGGAACGAGCTAAAAACATTGACGGAAAGTTTTATCTGCATGCAAGCGGAAAACGTACAATTCCTGAAAGCGTAATTTTGCTTGATGATATTATCACGACGGGAGCGACGCTCAATGAATGCAGCAGAGTTTTAACCGCAGCTGGTTGCAAAAAAGTATACGGACTTTGTTTGTTTTTTTTATAAACCAGCGTATCGCGTAAAGTTGTAAAAGCTCAGAAGTGCAGCAGGTGTACATATTCCAATATGGAAAAAAATCGGCGGCTAATCCGAAAGCCGCCGATTGAGTTTCAGCTAAAAATCTTTAGTTGTAAAAGATCACACTTGCAAAGAATTGACGTGATGGAAAGTTGGATGTCAGTACACGAACGGGAAGATGCGTTTCGGTTTTGTTTTCGCAAATTCTTCGGGGAATTTTTCTCGATAAGATTTGTTGATTGCGTGTGCACGTGGGACGAGATTTGCTATTGTCCAGAACACAAAAAATACGCCAGGAAGAGACCATGACAAAAGTGCGAAGCCAGTCCACTCGATAATTTCACCGAGGTAGTTGGCACTTGTTACGTACTTGTAAACGCCATTTTGTGGAAAGTAGTGTTTGCTGTCGCCGTTTTTTCGCAAGGAGCGTATGTAAGCGTCGGAGGTGAGGTTTATCCACATACCGAGTGCGAACACAATTACGCCGAGCATAAAACGAATGTCGTAAAGCCAACCAGTTGAGTAATAGTCCGCAGGCGACAAGTAGAAAATCCAGCTTGCAATTAAAAAGGCATTAACCGTGTTAAAAAATGCACCCATAAATACAATCAGTGCTGGCATTTTGCTTTTGCCTTTCATCAAAAACGGAAACACGAGAGTCCGCTGCACATAATGCCCGATATAAAACGCGACAATAATCAAGCGAATCATACTGTCTTTTCGTGGCGAGAGAGTAATCATAATCAGCATAACAATCAGCGTCGGAACTTCCATAAAAAACCACGCAACTTTATTGTTAAAAGCCAAGCCCCAACTTTTGTCCAAAAACTTGCCGTAACCTGCTTTGACAAAATACAACGCAATAAAACACAACAAACCGCAAACGCTCATTGAGATAAGCACCCAGTTATAAATCTGCTGATGCAATTCCAAAGACATAAAAACTCCTATTGCTATAAAATCTTTCAAGCGTTTATTTTGAAGACTCTTTTGCACTCGCAACATCATTGCTTCAATTATGACACGATGCACTTCCAATAAACGCTGCGACATTGTACTCGGAAAACGAAACAGAGTAAAGGGAAGTAAAATCAAATAAAAATGTGATGCACATTTTTTGAAAAAAAATACTTGACTAAAATTTTTTCGTGTGTTAAAGTTTTCCGATGGAGAAAAATTATGTGCATATTTTCTAGGTTCAAAAAATTATTTTTGAGCACAATGGTTCTTCTTGCTGTGTCTTTTGCGGTAGGAAGTTGTAGACATCATAACCAGAATAAGCCGGAAGATAAAAAGCCAGCTACGCCTCAGTATACGAATACTGAAACTTTGCTGAAAGAGTTTTCGGTAAATGGCATCGACCTCATTGAAGACGCTAACCGTGGTGACGACTGGCTGATTAAGCTCGATGCAGTTGAAACTGGTGTTGACAAGGCGAAACTTGTAGCAGTTGCAAATAACCCAAAAGTAAATATCGCGGTGAAGGTGAATGACAATGCGATAACCGATTGGACTGCGGTTCCGCTCGAAATCGGTAATAACACTATCGTAATTACAATTACAAGTGCTGATAAAACAAAAAGTCGCATTATCCGCGTAACTATAGCAAGGTTAGCAGAAGCTGGCAAAGAAGTTGGTCTTGCAGGTTTGGGCATGATTTATGGTAATCCAGTTGAACGGTTCGAAAAGGATATCGTTGGTGACTTTACTGGTAACCCGCCTGTGTATAACCACGGCAAAGTTTATAATGCTATCAGTCAAGTAGTTTTGCAACCATTTGCATTGGATGAGAACGCTGCTATTGAAGTAAAAGTTAATGGTGGCTCGTCTATAACGCCAAGTAGCAACGGATATAATGTACCGCTTGGCGAAGGTGATAGCAGCATTACAATAAAGGTAACATCACAGGACGGCTCGACATCAAAGGTGTACACGATAAAGTTATATCGATACCGTGCAGATGAAGACAATGTTAATTTGGATTTTTTGAAATCTGAATCGGTAAGCGTTCTCCCATCCTTAAAAGTTAGCTATCCAGCAACAAAAAAACAAATAAATGTTGAGGCGAAAGCGAACAGTGCTAAATCAAAAGTAGCAATCGGAAGAGAAGTAAAAGATGAAGACGGGCAGATCGCAACTGAAAATATTGACATTACTGAAGGGAAACAAACAATTGTTGTGAAGGTACGTGCAGAAAGCGGACGTGAAAAGTCATACAACATTGATGTGTTTAAATCTGCATCGGACGCACGGCTCGCGAGTTTAGAGATTACGCATGACGGCAAATCAGTTGTGTTTGATTTTAACCCTGCCGACACGGATATTTTTATTTCTGTTCCGAAACCGACCACAGAGAAGCCTCTTGTAGTTAAGGCAAAACCTGAAGGAACGGCAACAGTAAAAATTGGAAATGAAAACATTCCTGCAGGTGGCTACTTGGTGGACGCAATTCCAGATGACGGTATACTAAAAATAACTGTAACAGATGCTAACGGTGTCGAAAAAACATACATTTTACATTTTATGCTCCAAACTGAAACTTCAAAGGTTGTGGTAAAAGTGTTTAGTGCAGTCGGGCAGTCGATAGTTTCTGGTACAAAAGTGTCGGTGTTTAAATCTGGAACTGCGACAGTAATTGACTCAAAAGTAACCAATGCTGAAGGGGCTGCGATATTTAATCTCGAAACGGGAACGCTTTATGACTTTGTAGCAGAGATGGCTGGTAGAAATGGTAGCCGTGTTCAGAACTATTATGTGTTAGGCAGTGGAGACGAAAATCTTCAGATGATTCAGCGAATTGGGACAAAGGGCGAAAAACATGAAGCACCAAGCGTTGTTTCGGTAAAGCTTAAATACAATTCTTCAGAGCCTGAAGTTGAGCTTAAACTAGGCGATAGTTTGGTGGGCGATAAAATTACCGCGGATTCAAAACTATTAGTGAGCTTTAAGCTCCCGTCAAAGTTGATTGGTGTGGATACATCGGATCAAGGTAATTTTAATGTAGCGTGTAATATCGGCACGCCTGCGTCTGCTCTCAGCAATTTTGTAACTGCCGCTTTAACTAACCGCACTCCTGATTCCGATGGTAACTACACTGTTGAAATAGCTATTAGTAACGCAGGAATTCCGAATGGTAGCGATACTCTGTTTATTACCGCTTATGACACGGCTGAAAACCGCGTTGATTATCGCTTGCGGCTTAATTTTTTGGCAAAAACAGGCGTAACGTATCAGGATATAACTGGTGCAACTATCCAAAAATTTTATATCAATACACAGCGATATCCTCGCCCATTATATACCTTTGGTGTTCCAGACGATGATAAAGGCGGTAGTGTTCTCGGTGTCCCGAAACATGATAACCGTGAAACAAGCTTTAGAACATTGATGACTTTTTGGGTAAAAGATAAAAACAATCAAGATTTGGCTATTGCTGGCTATGAAATATACCGCCGAGTTTATAAGGACGGAGCTGGACCGCTTGATAACTGGAAACGGGTTGCGACACACCTTTATGACAAACCGTACAAAGGATTTCCCGCAACAAACCCTAAAGCAAAGGAAATTTGGGGACGGCATTGGATTAACGATACCGATAACGATTTAACGGAAATGACAGTCTACCAGTATAAGGTGGTTGCATTCACCGATAACAAAAACCGCATTGAATCACCTATTGCTACAACGGCACTGTATCCAGCGTTTAATATCAAGCTGGTATCACCTGCCGATAACGGAATGCTAAACTATGATGACTTGGATAAAACGGACTTGAAGTTTAAACTTAGCGATTCTACTTTGTGGGATGCTCGTTATTCCGATTACTTTAACTTCGGTGTGGTTGTTTCAGAAAAAAGCAATACATTCAGTGTTCCGTATTGTGCGAAAATACGTTATAACTTTAATGCGGTCGATGATGAGCGACTTTCCGTTATGGATTGGAACAATGAACGTGGAACATTCTGGCGAACCTTGAAAGAGCTTAAGACATTAACTGATGATGACGGAAAATATATAGTACCCGGTAATTTACGAGTTGAGGATTTGGTCAGCTTTGATAAAGCAACAGGAATTGTAACGATTAAAAGTGCGTTCCTTAGCATAGGATACTTTAACAGTTGGAGTCGTGATTCTTTTGCAAGTAAGTTAGTGCGTGGGGCTGACTATCATTGGGATATACAGGACTATGGAGATAACCCAGGTGATGTAGGTGACGATACATCTGCAAGCTTTGTAAAAGAATGGGTGATGCTGGATAGTAAAACTGGTAATCCTATTGAGGACTACTCGGAAATTCCGCGTGCACGAACTGGCAGTAACTTTTTTGATGGACAAAACGCAATCAACGGACGATTTGCATTCAGTATTAAATAGCAAAATGAATGTTTGAAGGAGAACAACAATGAAAAAAATTTTTATAGGACTTATAAGCCTTGCTCTTTTTTCTTGTAATATGTCACTTAT
Source organism: uncultured Treponema sp. (assembly GCA_937890985.1). Classification (GTDB taxonomy): domain Bacteria; phylum Spirochaetota; class Spirochaetia; order Treponematales; family Treponemataceae; genus Treponema_B. The sequence goes on from CALAEM010000020.1 coordinate 10,743, forward strand.
GACAAATGCAGAAAAAAAAGACAGCAGCAAACAAGGTGCCGTTGTCACAAAACCGTCATCAGGCGGGCTACAGAATTACAAAGGTAGTGGTTTATTGGATAACAAGCAGGCAGAACGTCGTGCTGGATATTCGATTGTTAAAGCTATTGCATCTTTCGATAAAGATATTTTTAGTCGAATCTTAGGTGCCGAGGTTATCGGTGTGCAGAATTATAATGACGGTTACGTATATTACTTGGTAAAGAATACCACAGAGTCCGGAGCCGTTGCATTACGCAGTAAGCTGGATGGTGTGGACGGCATCGTCTACAGTCAGCCAGACTATATTGTAAAAACGCCAGAGTGTAAGAAAGGATATTTGCAGCCAGAGAATACTGCTTCAACAATGGGGCTGGATAATGGAAACCTGGATGGCGATCCGCTTGCAAACCAAGGTGAATATGCATTGCGTATAACAAAGGCTCGTAACTGGTACGACGAAAAAGGCATTGAACAGAAAGGTGCATACACTGCTGTTGGTTACGGTACAAACGAAGTTTTAGTAGCAATCATTGATACTGGACTTGACCAAACGCATAAAGACTTTAAAGATATCGTATTATACGGAAAGTCTGGATTTGAAAGTGATGGTATTACACAAAATAGCAACAAAGAACTTCGAACTGTACTGCCAACGGAAAACTTTGATGGTGGACATCATGGAACACACTGCGCTGGAACAATTTGTGCTTTAGACGGTAACAATGCTGGAATTGCAGGGGTTGCTTACAAACAAACAAAAATTATTGCGTATAAGGCTTTGGGCGATGATGGTAACGGGCCTTGGTGGGCAATTTATGGCAGCTTGGGAGATTTAGCCGACATTGTTACGATTTTGCGAAAAGAGCCTGCTGCTCGAACGGTTGATGAAAAGGCTAAAATACCAAATACGGTACCTGCGGACTTTAAAATAACTCAAAAAACTGTTCCTGTGAATATGAGCTTAGGTGGCGGACAACTTGAAGGTTATGCCAGTGAGATGGTAAATAAAGCACTCGCTGCTGGTGTATTACCTGTCATAGCAATGGGAAATGACGGTAGAACTGTTTCAGCATTTCCTGGAGCTGTACAAGGTGTGTTGTCGGTTGGTGCTACAACGTCTTATGACACAAAAGCACCGTTCAGTAATTCTGGCACTTGGATAAACATTTGTGCACCGGGTTATAATATCATCTCGTCAAGCACTGGTACAACTGATGACGTAGAATATATGAGTGGCACTAGCATGGCAACTCCGTTTGTAACAGGAGTTATAACTTATTTGCTATCATTTGATGCAGCTCGAAATTTAACACCGTATCAGTGGATACATTTACTTGAAAATACAGCTGATAAAATTATAGACCGGAATGCACCTGAGTTTGATTATGATGCAAAAGGCTTTTCAAAGTACTATGGCTATGGACGTGTAAATGTTCTGGAAGCTGCAAAAGCCTTGAAAGCTGGAGCTGTTCCTGCAGTTGAAGCTCGGTACACTGAGGGCACTGCTAAGTTCAAAGTTCAGAACACCAACCTAGGACTTGAAACTCCGATGAAAAACATCAAGATATATGTATACGAAAAAGAAAGCAATGTATGTGCAGCCGTAGGCATCACTTTATCCGATGGAACGCTGCAATTTCCTGGACTTCGTATTGGAGTAACTTATGTTGCGAAGGTAAATCTCGATGGTGAGGTGAAAGAGTGTGAGTTTACCACATCCTCAAGCGATGTAATGGGAGCAAACGGATACACTTTTGCTTATCAGCAAAATCGCTGTTACATAAGCACTTTCCCTAATGCTGCATATCCAAAAGGTGTACCAGAAGATCCGTGGGAAACTCACCATTATGGTTTGGATGCTCCGTGGCTTCTTGTGCAGGTATATGATTCATCTCACAATCTCGTTGCCACGGGGACAGGTTTTTACCACAAGCTTTCGTTTATGTGCGAAAGCGGGAAAGCATACTATTGTCTTGTTTCTTCGTTTGACGAAGATGGTGAATATCTTGGCGGTAACTATGGTCTTTATATAGGCAAAGAAGAGCCCGTAAATGTCAATTTCAATCGTCCAGATGGAACACGAACAAAATCGCAAAACGACACTTATGAAAACAACAACAGTTTCGACGAAGCTGATGCCAAATTTGAGGCGATTAAAGATACGCACGCAAACGGCTATTGGGAGATGGAAATACCAGCCAATGTTGTTAAAGAAACTCCAGCTAGTGGAAATCAGATTACTAATAAAGGCGATTTGGATTTCTATAAGTTTATAACGCCGATAGCTCCATAGGCGGACGAACAGACAAAAAAGCCCGGCGAAAGTCGGGCTTTTTCATAAATCGCAAAACACCATCAACTTGAAAAAAATCACAAAACGCATACCATAAATCCAAAGCTGAGACAAAAATATTTTGATATTATTCACCGATTGCTTCTTTGCTTTTTAGAAGCGTCTGCGAATTCGTTCGGCTTTTTCGTTTAAAGTTTAACAGTAGGAGCGATTCACACTCTGCAACGTTATCCTGCCTTATTCGGAGTTTTATATGCTGCAAACGGACAAGCGTTTTTGTAATTCAAGCCGCATTTTTTTTATTTGCGGGCTGACTGTTTTTATTGCGATTGCTTTTCACACGGCAATCTTGTTTTTTTCGACGCGACACATAATCCTCGTCGAGGACAAAATCTTTGAAACATATATTGAACACGCGTGGCAATCTTCGCGTGAAAACAAGCGACTGATTTTTAAACCGCTCAGCAGTCTCTCAGAAAAGTCGCGTCTTTTTGCCACATCAGAAATTCCTGTCGCCATTATCACCAGCGAAGAAAATTTTTCGCTGATAAGTTCTGCAACTATTGCCACGGCTTCAACCGAGCAAAAAATAAAAATTGCTGATGGAGCGTCGTCAATTTTTTACTGTGTTGGCGAAAGTGTTTTGGTTCCGTCCGTGCCTGCAAACATTCAGACGGCGGGCAAAGAAAGCTCCAAAGAGGCGTCCACGCTTTCGCCGCAACTTTCCGTTTCGATTACTTCGCCAGGAGATGTTCCGAAAAATTTTCGGGCATTACCTGCAAATGGCTTTTACGCAGGCGACGCGAATTATCCGCTTGTTGTGAAAAGTTTCGTGCGATGCACGATATTGCAGCCGCAGTTTGCCAAAGCCGTCGCCGAATGTTGTGCGAGTATTTTTGAGCCTTTTAAACCGAAGCAAAAACAAACTGCGTTTGTTGCAAGTGTCGGCGACTTAATGGTTGCACGCGGCGTGCAGGACATTCTCATGCGCGATAAAAACGGTTTACAAAAAGTGTTTGGAACAACATTGCCGATTTTACAAAATAATGACATCACGATTGGGAATTTGGAAGGTGCAGTCACAGAATCGGAGAAAGCTTTACAGAAAACTTACAGATTTAAATTTCAAAAAGAAGTGCTACCGTATTTGAAAGCCGCTGGTTTTAACTACTTGATGCTTGCAAACAATCACTGCTACGATTACGGTGAAGACGGTTTTCGTAACACCTTGAATGCACTTGCCGAATATGCTATTCCGACTTCTGGTGCGGGCGCGACAATTGATGAAGCCGAAAAGTTTTATCGCACCGAAAAAAAAGGACAGCGATTTTCGATTATTTCGTGCGGAATGTATCCAGTTGAGATGAGTGGTTTTAATGGCAAGCAAACGGCAACGGCAACAAAAACTCGTGCAGGCATTCTCTGGGCAAGCGACAAACTTTTGGCTGCAGTTGCAGAAGAAAAAAAGTCTGGTGCATTCGTTATTGTAAATGTCCACGGCGGAAACGAATACCAATTTACACCGAGCAAAGCACAGCGGGATTTTTACGAGGCTTTGTCTGACGCGGGTGCCGATGCTGTGTTCGGTAGTCATCCGCATGTTTTACAGCCCGTGGTGTGGCACAAAAACAGCTTGATTGCTTACTCGTTGGGAAATTTTATTTTTAATGGAATGGACGGTTTATACGGTGCGACGGATACCGCAATTATACGCTTGGGAGTATACGGCGGTAAAATTTTATACGAGGAAAACTATCCTGCAAAAATTGAAGGTACAGGCGTTCGTTTGAAATAGAGCTGCACATAATTCATTTGAGCAATAAATAATATTTCAAGTATGTGGTAATTTTGAAAATATATTGCCATGCTAAAAAAATGGTCATCAAAACAAAAAACATTGTTATGAAATTAATAATATCACGGTGGTAGGCGGAGGACACTATCAAACGGAAACTGTCGGCGTGCAGCTTGTTAGCTAAAAATTTTTTACTGACAAAAAATTGGGAAAGGTATTTTGCACACGCCGACTAGCTTATAGCTTGCTTTTAGTTTTGGTAAATGATGGACGAATTAAAATTATCAATGATTTTAATTCGTCCCGTGAGTTGCATAATCGGTGAATTGCGACATTGAAAAATGGAATGCTTGAACAGTTTTCACAAGCTTCGTTGATTTTATGCCGTTTTTCAGAAATGAATGCTTTTTTGGTTTTGTCAATCGTCGCAGTTCAGCTTGTTTTTCTTTGGGGCATTATGTAAAATTGGCGAATGTAAACGTGGAGAAAAATTTATGAGCGATGTCAAACTTGAGCGGATAAAAGAACTTGTGCGGGAAGTTAAGTACCATCAAGATTTATACTATAATAAGCAGCCTGAAATAAGCGACGAAGATTTCGACTTGTTGTGGGACGAGCTGAAACGACTTGACCCGAACAACGAGGTTTTTAAAACGGTTGGTGCCGACACTGGCGACGGGTTTGAAAAAGCTGAGCATATTATTCCGATGGGCAGTCAGGAAAAAGCTGCAAACCCAGAGCAATTTTTACAGTGGGCGAATAAGATGCCGTTTAGGAGTTTTATCGTCGAGTACAAGTTGGACGGTGCAAGCTTGGAATTGCAATATCGGCACGGTCAGTTGATAAAAGCGGTAACTCGCGGAAATGGAAGCATCGGAGACGATATAACCGCCAATGCAAAAAAAATGCAGGGAGTTCTGTTGCAGCTAGCGGACGAAAACGGTGATGTTGATTTTTCTGGAGGCATCCGCGGCGAAGTGATTATGAAGCGAAGCGTCCACAAAGCGTTATACGCTGACAAAGCAAACTGTCGCAATGCAACAAACGGCGTTATGAAACGCAAAGACGGAAGCGGCAGTGAAGACTTGACGGTGATATGCTATGACGCGATGAGCGAAGCCGACGCACAACGCGGCGTACCCTCAAACGAATTTTTTTCTGATGAGACGGAAAAAATTTCGTGGCTCAAACGCATTGGGTTTACAGTGGTTGAACAAACGCACTGCGAAAATGCCGAGGCGGTAATTGCCTATCGAGCGGAAGTAATGCAGTTGCGGGAAAAGCTTGATTTTGACATTGACGGACTTGTGGTGAAAAATCGTGAAATCGACATTGCGGACGTTTCTCGCCCGCGTCCCGAAAAGCAAATAGCATTTAAGTTCAGTCTCGAAGAGGCGGTCTCGACTGTACGCGAAGTTCTGTGGAGCGAGTCTGGTGCGACGTACACACCGATTGCAATCATTGAGCCTGTAAGACTTGCAGGCACAGTCGTCAAGCGTGCAAGTTTGGCGAACCCGAATGTGATAACTTCGCTCGGTTTGAAAATCGGTAGTAAAGTAATTGTTACAAAACGCGGAGAGATTATTCCAAAGATTGAAAGTCTCGTGTCGAATCCGCCTGAAGCACACGATATTTTGCTGCCACACATTTGTTCGACGTGCCAAACGGAATTGGTAAACGAAGGCACTCGGTTATATTGCCCGAATCCTTTGTGTAAAAAACTTATTCATCATCGACTGGAAAAATGGATAGATGTTTTGGATATTCAAGCTTTTGGGAAAACGCTTTTAGCTCGACTTTTTGAGCTGGATATGCTGAACTCTGTTTCGGACATTTACAGCTTGCGGGCAGAAAGTCTTTCGCAACTTGAGCGGATGGGAGACATTTCGGCACAAAAAATTATCGCTTCGATTAACGCAAAACGCACAATTACGTTGGAGCAGTTTATCGCGGGTTTTGACATCGACGGAATCGGTGAAGTTATGGCAGCTAAGTTGGTCGATGCTGGTTATAACAGCCTCGAAAAAATTTTGAACGCGAAGGAAGATGAGCTTTCGAGAGTGCCGAATTTCGGCGAAATTCTCGCACATAATTTTGTGCAGGGTATTCGTGCCGTCGGTGCGGAAATGCAGCAGTTGATTTCAAGCGGAACAATTACGCTTAAAGTGCGAGAAACGAACTTGCCACTTTCTGGGAAAAGTTTTTGCTTTACTGGCGAGCTTGAAACGATGAAGCGAAGTCAGGCGGAAAGTTTGGTCAAGCAAAAGGGCGGCTCCGTAAAATCTTCGGTGGTGAAAGACTTGACTTTTTTGGTCACGAATGAGCCTGAGTCTGGTTCGTCAAAAAACCTAAAGGCACAAAAACTTGGTGTCAACATTATCGACGAAAAAACATTTTTGCAAATGGTTGAATCGTAGCATTAATTATTCGGGGCGATGCACAGAAGAACTAACGAGTTTTTCAAGCATTCGCACATGTAGCCAGTTATTTTTCTAGCATCAGAATTTCTTTGAGCTCCGCATTGCTGAGTTTGGAAATCCATGTTTCACCACCGCTGATTGATTCTGCAATGCTGCGTTTTTTTTGAATCATCTCGTCGATTTTTTCTTCGAATGTGCCTTCGCAAATAAAGCGGTGAACAAAAACGTTTCGTGTTTGTCCAATTCTAAATGCACGGTCAGTCGCTTGGTCTTCCACTGCAGGATTATACCACAAGTCAAAATGAATGACGCGACTTGCGGCGGTTAGGTTCAAACCTGTGCCTCCCGCTTTCAAAGAAATCAGCATCACGCGATATTGCGGATTGGTTTGAAACAATTCGACGTTTTCCGCTCGCTGCATTTGAGTCATGCGTCCCGTAATTTTTAGGCTAAAAGTTTTCAATTCATTTTGAATAATGCTTTCGAGAATATTTATCGTTTGCACATATTGACTGAAGATAATAACTTTTTCGCCGCCCGCCAAAACATCTTTGAGCAGCAAACACAAACTTTGTGTTTTACCTGAAAGCTCGGATGCGGGCTCGCTTGTTTTATCAAACGCATTCGGATGATTGCAAACTTGTTTTAGCCCCGTGAGCAATTTTAAAATCAGCGTCGTTCTCGCAGCTTGCGTTTTTGCTTCGAGAGCTGGAACCAATTCGTTTTGAATGAGTGCTTCGTACATTGCTGCTTGCTGCGGCGTTAAATTGCAATACGTGTTACTCAGAACTTTTTCTGGCAAGTCTGAAATAATTGCTTTATCAGTTTTTAGTCTGCGTAAAATAAACGGTGCAGTTATCTTTGCAAATTGCTCGCTCACATCTGCATTTGCGTGAAGCTCAATCGGAATGCGCCATTTTTCCCGAAATGTTTTTGCATCACCAAAATATCCAGGCAAAATAAAATCAAAAATTGAACGCACATCTTCCAAACTATTTTCAACGGGTGTGCCAGTGAGTGCAATCTTAAATTTTGGATTTGGTTGCTTTATTGCCTTTGAAGTTTTTGCTGCACTGTTTTTAATCGCCTGAGCTTCATCCAAAATGATTCCGCAAAAGCTTGCATCCGAAATTGCTGCAACATCTTTTTTCATCGTTTGGTATGTTGTCAGCGTTATATCCGCCTTGCTGATTTTCCGTCCCGCACCGTGATACACATCGCACGACAAACTCGGTGCAAATTTTCGGATTTCATGTTTCCAATTTGAAAGAAGCGTTGCGGGACAAACAATTAAAACGCCAGTTCCTGCTTCACTGTGTAATTCTCCCTGCTCTTGCAAAGTCAGAATTAACGCAATCACTTGCAGCGTTTTTCCCAAGCCCATATCATCCGCAAGCAAACAGCCCAAACCGCTTTTGATATTTGCGTACATCCACGAAAAACCTTTTTGCTGATATGGACGCAATGTCGCTTGAAGTTTTTTCGGCTCGGACAGAATTTCCGTTTTAAAAATTTTATCCGTGTGAACTTTTGCAGACTTATCAACAACAGCTTCATCTGCCAAAACCGCTTGCATAATATCAAGTTGAGATAACGGTTTTTCATTTTCCAGACTTGCAAAAAGTTTTGCAACTTCATCAGGATTCAAAAGTACATATTGGTCGCGGAATTTTATCAGCTTGGAATTTTTGTTTACCATTTTTCTAAATTCATCAACGGAAAGCTCAAACTCCCCAATCATAATTTTATAATCGTACTCAAAAAAACTTTCACGCGTAAAAAATGATTGCACTGCTTTTGACTTGCCTGTAGCTTTCACGGAGATAATCGCTTTCGGCGTGAGAGCTTTTTGCAAACCTTTCGGCAGAACAATTTCCACGCCGAACTTTTGCAAGAGCTTCGCCGCACTTTGCAAAAAATCCGCAGCCGCATTCAAATCCAGCGTGATGTGCGACTTGACTGCAAGCTCTGTCATTGCAGGCAAATACGACGACAACACAATCGGAAATTGCAGAATGCGTTCCCTCTCCGCTTCGGACGCTTGTCTGATTGCAACAGGCAAATCGATGTACGACGCATTCATTTCGTCGAGCTTTGTAACCGATGCAGAAAGTTTTAACGTTTCTGTTTCATCCGATTCTTCACCTGTGCCGATTTTGCTTTTAACTGTGAGCCGGTAAAAATATTCGTTCGGCTGATAATTTAAAACTGCAAGCCACGTATAAATTGCAGTTGCAAGATTTTTATTGCCCGGTATTTTTGTGCTGATTTGTTCACCGGCAAAAAATAATCGGTCAATTATTTTATCGTTTGCGGAACTAGTCCGCGGCATAAACCCTAATCCGAAAACGTATTCCGTTAAATACGCCGTCAATAATAACTCAGCACAGTATCGTTTGCCCCATGTTTTAACTGGGGCAAAAAAGCTTTCAGTTAAGCACGCTGCAAATTCATCTATTGCATTATTTATTTCGGTCGATGCTGTAAGTGGCTTCCAAAAAAGCGAAAGTTTTTGTGCGTGAATATTTACCGCCGGAATAAACGCAGAATCCCAGATGAGTTTTTTTGCCAACCGATAAAACGAAAACGCACAGGCATAACTTTCGGTGCATCCAGAATCCGCGGAAGGTTTTTTATCGAAAAATTTTCCCGCTTTGAGTAATGTACATTCTGCAACATTTGTTTTTGAAAAATTTATCTTCAGCGTGATTGGCACATTATTTTTTAGCGGAAAGCTGTCTTCCGTTTTCGCTAAACCGCCAGAAGAAACTGAAACGTTTGCGTAAAGTGCATCGGCGTAATCGTCAGAAACTTTTTCGCCGTAAAAATTAAACTCATACGCGAAAAGTGCTGTGTGATATGCTTCCGTTAATTTAATTATTAAATTGCTATGCGAAAAAATTGGAGACGGTGGCAAAAATCCAGTAATGAGTGGCAAGTACGACTCGCCTGAAGCAAAGTTTAAAATTGCGTGCGATGACTTTTCCGTTTGTAAAATTTCGGAAATTGTTTTTTTGTTTTTGATTGCAGCAGGAATCGGTTGCTCAAAATTAACACAGCTTTCAGTTTTACAAACGGCGGTTTTCGTTCTGTCAATCGTTGCATTATCGTCAAAGTTTTGCGTCAAGTCAAAACCCGCGATTGAAAAAATCAAACGCGGATCAAAATCAATTTCGCGCGATAAAATAAAAAGCACCGCCGCGATATGTTTACAAGGATTGCCGTCATCTGGACACGAACAATATGCATTGCTTTTTATCCAGCGAGCAGGCAACAAACGCACATCGTTTTTTTCAAACTCTGCAATCAAATCGTCCTGCATAATTCCAGAACGCAATGCAACCAAGGCAATCGAGTTATTTGCAAGGATCTGTGCAACTTGCCTTTCTGTTTTTTTTGAAAGCGGCGGAAAGTTAATTCGCACCGTGTAATACGCACTATCGCGTCCTGCAACTTTTGCCGTTACAATTTGTCCCTTAACTTTTATATCTTCGACGCGGCCAGTGTTCGCGTAAGTTTTTCCGCGTGTAATTCTGCCCGTGCCGTCATAGGCTTGCAGCATACGCAAAAACCACGCACCCCACGGCGTTACTCCGTACTTTACTTTTCCCACATCAGTAAGTGTATTTCTTTTTGCATTAAAAACAAGAGACGCGAAATTAAGTTATCGCATGAGGTCAACAATTAAACCTTTAATTTCATCGACACGTTCCAAAATCTCAAGTTGTTTAAGTTGATTGCAAAAAAGCTCCATCGCAAATTTTTCAAGCCTTTCATTTATCAATCGAATGGTCGATGATTTCGGGCGACGAAAAGAAGTCATTCTCTCAGGCGTTTTTTTAAAATCGTAAGCGTTTGCAACAAAGTAAGCCAAAAAATCTGCAATTGCTTTTTTGTAGTTTTTAATCGTTTCAAGCGTAACTTTATGATAAAGCTCATCGCCCTTTGAAAAAACTTCATCTTGGAGCTGAATCAACGTTTCGTCATCTTGGGCGGATTTTTCGGAACCACCAAAGTTAATAGCCTGCGGTCTTGTTTCCGCAATGCTTTCATGCATAAACTCCGTAAACTTTTTCGTCTTTTTTTCGGCAGGCTTTTTACGATTTGCTTTTGCGTTCGTTATGGATGAAAAATCCGAAGCAAGTTTATAACTGCTGTCAATTTGGTCAGGCATATCATTTTTGTTCCCGTTGTAAAAAGTGCGTGCTACAGACAAAGAAGCTCATACGCTTCTTGTTCGCTTTTGCAGTTAATCAACTTTTGCACAAAGTCATCGTCCTTTAAGCTCAAGCTCAAACGCGACAAAACTTGCAAGTAATACGTTTGCTGATTTGTGTTAGCAACAATCATAAAAACCAATCTGACAGGCTCACCGTCAATTGCATCAAAGTCGGTAATATCTTTTTGCGAAATTGCCAAGGCTACAATTAAGTCGCTAACTGAATCGATGCGGGCATGTGGAATTGCAATTTTGCGTCCCAACGCGGTTGAACCAAGCAATTCTCTTTTCATAATCGCATCGTGAATTAAAGTGCACTCTTTAACCTGAGGCGTCTTTGCGAGTTTATCGATAAGAGTTTCAAGCACGTCGCATTTTGAAGTACAATTGGTAAAAACAATTCGCTCTGGTGAAATGATGTCAGACACACGAATTGTGTCAGGAGTGATGTCGGATTGAGTTGTTCCGCACGATTTTGAGTTCACCCACTTTTCGATATCGCTTCGCTGAAATTGCAAGGTGGTGCCAGTTTGCTCACATGGGATTTCACCACGGCTTACCAAATCGCGGACTGTACGCTCGGAAACACGCAGGTAATTCGCGGCTTCTTCGATTGTCAAAGTTTTATCTTTCATCGGGAACACATCTCCAGTTGTCAGTTTACAACAAACCTCGGAAGTTGTCAAGGCAAAAAAAACCGGCAGAAAATTTCTGCCGGCTCATCGGTTCAAATTCATCTAGTTTACTTTTTCTTCGGAAACAAAACTTTCCTCGAAGCCTTCGATTTTTTTAATGCCCGAAAGCCAGTAATTAGCTTCCGTTTTATTTTCAAAAGGTCCGACACGCACTCGGTGAACTAAACCCTGAACAGTGTCCTTGGTAAAAATCTCAGCCTTGAAGTTTTTTTCCTGCAAGCGTTTACGAGCTTCTTCCGCGTACAAGCGACTCGTCAGCGAAGCCGTTTGAACCCAGTAGACTTTTTGTGGCGTTGACGCAGATGCGGTTTTAGCTGCCTTGCTGGATTTTGCCGAAGCTGTCGTTTTTGCAGCAGAATTTTTTGACGCATTTGAATTTGTGCTTGCGGTTACTTTTTTGGCAGATTCCGCGGGCTGCGTTTCGGTTTTCTTTGACACTTCTGGCTTTTCTTTTTCAACGTCGGAACTTGCAGGCTTTACCGTTACAGAAAGCTCATTCGAAATTGACGCAGGAAGCGTGCCTTCGACTTTTTTGTTGTCAGCAACCAAACCACTTACATCAAGCTCCCTGCCAGCGTTCACTACAGTTACATTGTTATCAATATTTACCACCGGAGGATTTTGTGCATCAGGCTTTGGAACACTCTCGTTATTATGTGCCCAAGCATCGGCATCAACACTCGCCAGAGCTGGTTTTGCAGGCTGCGTTTCTTCCAGTTTCGTAATTGTGCTGCTGTTTTGCCGGCGTGCTGGTGAATAAAAATACCACGTAACGGCAAAAACTAAAAGTAAAAAAGCTGTGAGAATCGAAAAAATCCACAAAATCTTTTTCTGTTCCATAAAATCAAACCTCTGCATTCCTTTTCGGCAATCCATAAAAAAAATTTATTCTTTTTTGTTGTCATCTTTTTGAATTCTGGCTAAATGGCTCTTTTCAACCAACAAAGCACCACGCAAATCAATTTATCTTCATTAACCGAACGTGCAGCACACGGGAGAACTTAAAATCCGTTTTG
>CALAEM010000021.1 GCA_937890985.1 uncultured Treponema sp.
ATGGCAGGTGCTACCGCTTGGCCCGACCGGTTACGGGGATTCTCCCTATGCGGCATTTTCGAGTTTTGCCGGTAATCCGCTGTTGATCGACTTGGAAACACTTTCCGAACAGGGATATTTAACAGCCGAAGATATCAAACTACCAGACTACCTTTCCACAGAGGGTCCTGTAGATTTCGGTTCGGTGATCTATTGGAAAATGCCGCTCTTAAAAAAAGCCGCATCGACGTTTCTTAGCCGGCTTAAAGACAATAGCGCTATCGGTATCGCATTAAAAGAAGCTTTCCAGCGTTTTCAAAAGGGGAATAAGCACCTTGGTGATTATGCTCTCTTCATGTCGATTAAAGAAATATACGATGCAAAGGCAGTACAGGAAGGACTATTTGGGAAACTATGGAACAACTATTGGCCGAAGGCTCTTGCCTGCCGCGATCCTGAAACATTAAAACGCTGGGCGCAAGAATATCGACACGAGATTGACCAGTATAAGGCGATCCAGTTTTTCTTCTTTGAACAGTGGATGCAGCTTCGAAAATACGCGAATGAAAAAGATATTTCGATTATTGGAGATATCCCGATCTTCGCTGCCCCGGATTCTGCGGATGTATGGGCAAACCAGCATCTGTTTCAACTGGATGAAAACGGTAGACCGACGGTAGTTGCAGGGGTACCTCCCGACTACTTTAGCGCAACAGGACAGCTGTGGGGAAATCCGCTCTATAATTGGGAAGCGATGAAAGCTGATAAATACCGCTGGTGGATTGACCGCATCGAAGCGACCCTTGAACTTGTCGATTATATCCGCATCGATCACTTCCGTGGATTTGAAGCGTATTGGGCAATTCCTTTCGGCGCTCCTACTGCGGAAAAAGGCGAGTGGTTACCCGGTCCCGATCATCATTTTTTTGAGGCAGTCCAGCGCGCATTGCTCAAAAAGAATAGCGACTATGCCAAAGGCTTGCCGATTATTGCAGAAGATCTCGGTATTATTACGCCGCCGGTGGAGCGCCTCCGCGATGATTTTCGGCTGCCCGGAATGAAAATTCTCCAGTTTGCATTCGACGCTGCAGAAGTACGGGAAGCAGGATTTAGCGATGTCTTTTTGCCGCACACATATACGCAAAATACTATTGTGTATACCGGCACTCACGATAACACCACGCTACGGGCATGGCTCGATACGCTTTCGCGGGATGATTTTGAGGTGCTGTTATTCTATCTTGACGGAGAAAGACCGGCTGCCGAATTCCTTGATGAGTTATTTTCGGCTGACCGTACTGCAGTGCGGTGTACGACGCCCGAAGCGGCGCCTACTACAGCGGATAACGAAACAGCCTTAGAGTGTTCCGCCCTTAAAGACGACCTCTGCGCCGAGCTGATTAAGCAAGCGTTTTTCTCTGTGGCGGTGTTTGCCGTGATTCCGCTTCAAGACCTGTATGCGCTGGGTGCGGAAGCTCGTATGAACGAACCTTCTACGATTGGAAAAAACTGGACATGGCGAATGCCGCGCGGCTTACTCTCCTCCGATTGTGCCGAGTGGCTGGGTGATTTGGCTATCGTGTCTGGTAGGTATGGTGCAAATCGAACACGATAGAACAAAACAGCTCATGCAGAGAAGCTTTAAAATGTGTACTCATTTTTAAGACTGTGCTATCCTGCTTTCACTATGCTAAAGACCTTATCAAAAAGCCTGCGGGAATATAAGCGGACATCCCTTATCACAGTGCTGCTGACAATTACGGAGGTGGTGTTTGAAATTATCATCCCCTCCTGTATGGCGTATCTCATTGATTTTGGAATTGAACCCGGAGAAATGCACATTGTGTTCACGTATGGGGCAGCGCTTTTGCTCTTTGCGATTATTCAGTTGCTGACGGGGGTGTTTTCGTCGGTTACTGCGGCAAAAGCATCGGCAGGCTTTGCGTCGAATTTGCGGCAGGATATGTATGCGAGCGTGCAGAACTTTTCGTTTTCCAACATCGATAAATTTTCACCTTCTTCTATTATAACGCGGCTTACCACCGATGTAACAAACGTGCTCAATTCATACCAGATGCTGGTAAAACTTGCGGTGCGCGCCCCCGGTATGATGATCTTTGCGATGATCGCTTCGTTTAGAATCAGTAAAGAAATTTCCCTCATTTTTCTCTGTATGATTCCGCTTTTGGGACTCGGAATTTTTCTTATTATCAGAAAAGTGCATCCGATATTCAAAGCCGTTTTTAAGACCTACGATAAACTCAACAATGTAGTACAGGAAAATGTGCGCGGTGTGCGGGTTGTAAAATCTTTTAATCGGCAACAATACGAAATTAACAAGTTTGAAACTATTTCCGAATCGATTTACCGGGGTTTTTCAAAAGGCGAACGGTACATTACGATGATGATGCCGATGGCGCAGCTCTGTATTTATACCTGTATGATTTTGATTTCGTGGTTCGGCGCACAGGAGATTGTTGCAAGCGGAAACAATGCTGCGCTGGGACTAACCACCGGATCGCTGATGGCGCTTTTTTCTTATGCCTCCCAAATTATGATGAGCTTGATGATGTTTTCGATGGTTTTTGTGATGATCACTATTTCCCGCTCTTCTGCAGACCGCATTGCCGAGATTTTGAATGAACGGCCTGACATCACCAATCCTGAACATCCAGTGATGGAAGTCAAAAACGGGGAGATTCGCTTTACCAATGCCGATTTTATGTATACTGCAGATGCTGATAAAAAAGTGATCGACAATGCGAACCTTGTTATCCAATCGGGAGAAACAGTGGGGATTATCGGCGGCACGGGTTCTTCCAAAACATCCTTTGTACAGCTCATTCCCCGCTTGTACGATGTTACTTCCGGATCGGTGAGCGTCGGCGGTGTAAACGTAAAAGATTATGATATGAAAACACTGCGGGATGCGGTAGCAATGGTGTTGCAAAAAAACGAATTGTTCTCCGGTACGGTGAAGAGCAATTTGCAGTGGGGGAATGAGCATGCAAGCGATGCGGACATTGCCGAAGCGTGCCGCCTTGCCTGCGCTGCCGAATTTGTCGAAGCAATGCCGGATGGGTATAACTCCCGTATCGAGCAGGGGGGCGCTAATGTTTCAGGCGGACAAAAACAGCGGCTCTGTATTGCGCGGGCTCTCCTTAAAAAGCCGAAGATTTTAATCCTTGATGATTCAACCAGTGCGGTAGACACCAAAACGGACGCACTGATTCAAAAGTCATTTAAAGAGTTCCTGCCGGATACAACAAAGATTATTATCGCCCAGCGGATTTCCTCCGTGCAGTATGCGGATAAAATCCTCGTGTTCGACAACGGGGCAATTACTGCGGTTGGCACCCATGATGAATTACTGCATACAAGCGCCATTTATAAAGAAGTCTTTGAAACTCAACAAAAAGGAACCGATGCATAATATGAAACCTGTTCACGGTGCAAAACCGACAACAAAATCAACCGCAAAATCGGAAATGAAACTTTCCATGCCAACTGTCAAACGGCTTCTTTCTTATCATAAACAGTATAGCGCTGTCCTTGCGGTGGTTACCGTTTGTATTTTATTGAGCGCGGGAGCAACCGCCGCCGCCTCTTTATTCCTGCAAGTATTGATTGACCAGTATATTACGCCGTTGCTTGCACAAAGCGCTCCGGTATTTACCGGACTATTACGAGTCCTGCTTTTGATGGCGGCGGTCTATGGCGCCGGTGTTCTCTGTTCATGGATTTACAGCCGCTTGATGATCAATGTTGCGCAACGGACACTCAAGCAGATCCGCGATGAAATGTTCGCGAAGATGCAGCGCCTGCCAATCAGCTATTTCGACACGCATACGCACGGCGATATTATGAGCCGCTACACTAACGACACCGACACGCTCCGGCAGATGATTACGCAGTCAATGCCGCAGTTTGTTTCTTCGGTGTTTACGATTATCGCCGTGTTCTTCGCAATGCTGTATCAGAGTGTGTATCTAACGATCATCGTTGTCGCTTCCATCTTTTCTATTTTAAAAGTGATAAAATTCGTCGCAAAAAAGAGCGGCTTCTATTTTGTCCGGCAGCAAGACACGCTTGGGCAGCTGAATGGTTATGTTGAAGAAATGATAAACGGACAGAAAGTGATTAAGGTATTCTGCCGTGAAGAAGCGGTTAAGGCGGAATTTCACGAAAAGAATGCAGCATGGCAGGAAAGTGCGGCAAAGGCAAACGGGTATGCAAATATCATCATGCCTTTTATGAATGCACTGGGATATTTTCAGTATGTGATTGTTGCCCTCGTCGGTGCATGGTTTGCCATTGCAAAAATCCCCAATCCGACTATAGCCGGTATCAATACGCTGACACTCGGCACAATCGCTTCGTTTTTGACATTGTCGCGGAGCTTTACCAACCCTATATCGCAGCTTTCAAATCAGCTTAATTCGGTTATCAATGCCGTTGCAGGAGCGTCTCGAATTTTCGTGCTGATGGATGAAGCACCAGAGGAAGATGCTGGTACGGTTACACTCGTCAATGCACGTGAAGAAGCTGGCACCTTGAGCGAAGCTGCGGAACACACAGGAGTTTGGGCGTGGAAGGAGCCGCGTGCGGACGGAACTGCTATCTTGACACGCTTGACTGGCAAGGTTATTTTTGACCACGTTGATTTTGGCTATTCACCCGATAAAAAAGTGCTGAAGGATATCAACCTTTTTGCAGAGCACGGACAAAAAGTGGCGTTTGTCGGGGCGACGGGCACCGGTAAAACAACAATTACCAATTTGATTAACCGTTTTTACGACATTCATAGCGGAACGATTACCTACGACGGTATCCCGATTACCAACATCAAAAAGGAAGACCTGCGGCGTTCGCTCGGCATAGTGTTGCAGGAGGTAAATTTATTTACCGGCACTATTATGGAAAATATCCGTTTTGGTAACTTGGATGCAACCGATGAGCAGTGCATCGAAGCGGCAAAACTTGCCAATGCACACAACTTTATCACGATGTTGCCACACGGTTATGACACGGTTATCGAAGGGAACAAGAATTCTCTTTCGCAAGGGCAGAGGCAGCTTTTGTCTATCGCCCGTGCCGCAGTCTCCGACCCGCCGGTTATGATTATGGATGAAGCGACCTCGTCGATTGACACGCGAACTGAAGCCCTCATCCAAAAAGGTATGGATAGGCTGATGGAAGGCAGAACCGTTTTCGTCATCGCTCACCGCCTTTCGACCGTTATGAACTCCGACGTGATCATGGTCTTGGATCACGGTGAGATTATCGAACGCGGCACACACGCCTCATTGCTGGAGAAGAAAGGGGTGTATTATCGACTGTATACGGGAGCTTTCGAACTCGACTGATCTTTTGAAAATATGCACGCCGCCTACGTCGTTTCAGGGGATGTTTCAAAAGTAACCAACTTTTGAAACATTCACTGTCGCTTCTGCAATAAATCCTCGACGTACATAAAGCACGCCCTCGGGACGAATTAAAATCCTTGCAAGGATTTTAATTCGTCCATCATTTGCCGGTACATTCTACGATACGCTCGTTTAACATCGTACAAGGACGTACGATGTTAAACAGGGTATTTCTAAAATGCATTTGAACAAGATAGGAGCCTTAAAATCTGTAAGGATTTTAAGGCTCCACATCGGCAGACCATTCGGTTAATGAAAACTAAATATCGACGCATTTAAAAATATCCACAATAAAACAGTAACCTCGCCCCCTGATTTTGCCGATTATAAAGGTGAGGCTTTACCGCAAGAAGCTGATACTGCTCAATCGGTAACAAAGCCCTTTTTTATTTGTTTATGACGTATCGAGGTGTTCGCCTTTTGTTGTCTTGGCGTCAAGGAGAATTTTGTGAAAAAATTGTTTTTAAGTCTGTTGCTTTTTTGTGTTTTGAATTTTGGCGTTTTTGGAAATGCCCTTCAACTTTACGAGGAAGGAAAAAAGCTTCAAACGCAAGGCGACTGGTACGGGGCGATTGAATGTTACAAAACCGCACTGATTGAAAACCCCTCGTACAACCTCGTTTTTCAGAGCTTGGCAGAATGCTTTTACGAATTGGACGAATACGACCAAGCTTTGGATTATGTACAAAAAGCTCTCCGATACAAAACCAACTCGGCTGAGCTGAAAAACTTGCAGGGCTTTATTTTAATCGGTATGGGCGACTTAAAAGGTGCGGGGGCTTTGTTTAACGAAGTTCTCAAAACAGCTCCAAATGACGTGGACGCTCGTTTCGGTTTGGCAGAAATTGAGGTGAGTTCTGGAAAGCTAATCACCGCAACGGAATTATACAAGGCTGCCCTTGCTAGGCAGGGCGAAAACCGAAAAGCTCTTTTGTCGCTTGCGCTTCTTAGCTTTTCCGAAGGCGAAAAGCCCGCGGCGAAAGAATACATCAAGCAGGCGTTAAAATATCACGGCGACAATCCTGACGTGCATTATTTTGCAGCGTATATGGATGCCTTGGAAAACGATGCCGCAACTGCGGAAGCCCGCCTGCGAAGTGCGTTAAAACTTTCGCCGTCAATGGACAAAGCAAAACGCCTTTTGTCCACGGTGCTTTACACGCAGGGACGTTATTCTGACGCGATACGACTTGCCGACGAACGGCTGAGCGTAAACCGCAACTTGGCGGACGCTTGGTACCTAAAGACACTCGGCAGCTTAAAACAAGACAACTATAAAGCTGCACTTCAGGCAGCAAAAGTGGGACTTTCGATTGAACCGAACAATGAAATTATGCGGAGCCTTTTGGAAACTATCGCTATCCAAAACTTAAACCACGAAGACGCTTACCGAAAGCAACTTGCAGAATTTCACGAAAAAAAAGCCCGCACTTTTGCGAACCTCAACAATATTGTGTCGGCTGTTTACGAATATCGACAAGCTCTCCGCGTGTATCCATACAACACGGATGCTCGCTTTGAGTACGCAAAGCTCCTTTTGCGTCAAGGCTACTATGAGCGTTACTTGGAGCAGCTTCAGTTTATCCAGTCGATTACAAAAAGCAACACAAAAGTAAACGATGCCGTCGAAGCCTACGGCAAACTTCTTTCGTCTTCGCTGCAAAGTAAATGGAGCATCAATCCCTTGTACTTGTCCAAGCAGCACATCTCGATTGCTTTGTTTTACGGGCAGAATGCCGCAAACGTGCTTCACCCCGAATCGGAAAAAATTGCCACGAAAATGACTGCGGAAATCATTGAATACAACCGTCGCTTCAAAGTCAATTACTATAATGACGAGCCAGCAACATACGCCGACGCTTTTAAAAAAGCTCGCTCAACAGGCACAGATTACTTTGGTATTTTAACCCTCGATGAAACATCGCGGGACATCGAACTTGTGCTGACACTTTATGTGTCGCGTACAGGCTCACTCGCAAAAACTTTTACGATATTCCGCTCAGGCAACGAGCGTTACGCAAACGCCCTTTTGAGGCTTTCCGATATGCTTGCAGACTCGATGCCATACATCGCAAAAATCGTCAAGCGAGACATGAGCCACCTTTTAATCGACTTGGGAAAAAACGACGGCAAATTTGACAATATGGAATTTGTTATCCTTGAGGACGGAACCTTGAACTTTGCAAAAGACGGCATCGGACTGATTTACAACGAGTCGTCCGTGCTTGGGACATTCTTGCCAGCACGCTCCGAAGAAGACCTGACATCTGGTACATTCCGACGTGCAGGATTTTACGACCGCGTCAACGAGCAGGACTGGTGCATTGCCGTGCCAAAAGACACAGGCAAGGAGCAAGTCGACTTTATCAACGTAAATAACCGCCAACCGATTTTGTTGCAGCAGTTAAAAGAAATTCGCAAAAGCCGATAACGCAATTTTGTCGTCTTAGTTGCAATTCACCGAAGCTCGATTGCTTTGACTTTCGAGCTTGTTTGCCGGAACACTCGTGTGTTTAAAAGCTTAGAATCCAAAAACTCAAAAGCTTCCGCTAAATCCGCAAGGTGCAACGTCGCTACCTCCGCAAAACGCGTGAACCTCGCATTTCGGGTATGCGGTCTAAACTCTTGTCACATGATGGCAACCGAAAGGTTGCCCGTGAGCTGCACTTTCGGTTAAAAGACTCAATGCCCCGAAACACTCAATTCACCGAAGCTCGATTGCTTTGACTTTCGAGCTTCACTTGCCGGAACACTCGTTGTTTAAAAGCTTAGAATCCAAAAACTCAAAAGCTTCCGCCAAATCCGCAAAGTGCAACGTCGCAATGCTGTCCAAACTGGTCGGCTGCTCATTCACAATCACGAGCTTTCCGCCGTTACTCGCGGTGATTTCGGGCAGTGCTGCCGCAGGATACACCGTCAAGCTCGAACCCAGCACGAGCATCAAATCAGCTGCACGTGCTTGACGCTCAGCTTCCGACAACGCTTTGAGCGGCAAGGCTTCCCCAAAAAACGTGATGTCTGGTTTCAGCACGCCACCGCATTTTTTGCAGTGTGGCACTTCGCCTTTGCGAGCGACATCGACAACGTCGCGAAAATTCACAACAGTGCCGCAGCGTTGGCAGGTATGAGTTTCTGGCGAGCCGTGCACTTCCAGGACGTTTACGCTGCCAGCTTTTTGGTGAAGCAAGTCAATGTTCTGCGTTATAACGGCTTTTATAAAGCCAGCTTGTTCCAGCTTTGCCAAAACCGTATGCACAATCGCTGGCTGCTTTTCGTCCAAGCCGTAGATAAAGTCCTTAGCCAGTCGATAATACACTTGCGGCTCTCGGCGGAACACTTCAATATCAAACATCTGTGCTGTTTCAGGCTGCTTATATAAACCATCTTTGCCACGAAAATCTTTAATGCCAGAAAGCGTACTGATTCCAGCACCAGTGAATGCCACGCAATGATTCGCCACTTTGATGAGTTCGGCAAGCTCATTCAGTTTTGTCATACTGATAGAATACATCTTTTGGCAAACTTGCACAAGTGCGATGTGCAATATTTTAAACGCTTGTTTTAAGCGTTTTTAATTCTTTATACAATGAGTACTCTGACAATAGCGAAAAACTCGGAGTATGTTACTAAAGCGAGTTTTTCAAAAAATATTCGTGAAAAATTAAAAGCAGTATTGACTATATTTAGTTAATAAGTAAAATAAATAAATAACAAAATATTTAGATAAATAATAAAAATATCTAAATATTAGAGGAGCTGTAAATTATGAAATTTGCAAAAGAAGTTAGCTTACGTGAGTTGAAAAAACACGCAGAGGACAAATACCGAAATGGTTTTTTTTGCTGTGAAGCTTTGATGTCGGCAGTGCGCGAGGACTTTATGTTAGATGTCCCCGAAGAAGTTATCGCGATGAGTTCAGGAATGGCAGTCGGAGTTGGACGCTCAGGATGTCTTTGTGGAGCATTGAACGGAGGTGTCCTTGCACTTGGTATGATGTTCGGACGCACGCAACCAAACGGTCCAAAAGACCCTGAAGTAAACCGTGTTATGAAGTTTACAAATGAATTGCACGATTGGTTTAAAAAAGCAAACAAAAAGAATGCCACTTGTTGCAGGGTTTTGACGCGTGAATTTGATATGGGCAAGGGCGAACACAAAGAACAGTGCATTCGTTACACGGGGCTTGTCGCTTACAAAACGGGCGAAATTATTTGCCGCGAATTGGGCATTGTGAACACTGATACGGCAAAAGGTTTACCTTCCCTGGACGAAGAACTCGGACTCTGATGTAAAGAAAAATCCGCTCACTTGAAACTTTTCGCGGCTGCTGCATACAGCCCGTAAACCTATTGGGCGTTAAATCAAATCTGTCGCAAAAAAGCGAAAATATTGCGGAATATCTGGAAATGCTTTAATTGTCGAAGATAATCTGCATTTAATTTTAGTTAAGGAGATACTATGAACTTTTTAAAAAAAATTCCAATTCCCATTTGTGGTGTAGCATTGGGTTTTGCAGCACTTGGTAATTTATTACAGAGCTACAGCGTAGCAGTTCGATACTGCTTCGGAGGAATTTCTGCAATCTTGCTCTTTGCCGTTATGTTAAAACTGATTTGTTATTTTAAAACAATGCAGGACGAACTTGGAAATGCAGTCAATTTTAGCGTCGCAATGACAGCACCGATGGCTTTACTTTTACTCAGTGTTTACATCAAACCGTTTTTTGCTACTGGTGCATACGCCCTTTGGCTTTTTGCACTCGTTCTTCATTGCGTCGGAATAATCGTCTTTACGATAAAGTTTATCTTCAAGCTAGATATGAAAACGGTGTTCGCAAGTTATTACATTGTATATGTCGGAATCGCGGTGGCATCAGTTACCGCACCAGCATTTCAAAAACTACTTTGTGGAGAAATTATTTTTTGGTTTGCATTCGTTTCGTTTATTGCTCTTTTTATTTTGGTCACATATCGATACATACGATTTAAGGAAATGCCTGAGCCAGCAAAACCTCTCATCTGCATTTACGCTGCACCAATGAGTCTTTTGCTCGCAGGATATATACAATCCGTTGCACAAAAAAATGCTTTTATGATAACAGCGATGCTAATTGTTTCGCTAGCAATCTACATCGCGGCAACAGTGATGGCAATACGCTTTATCATTAAGCATAAGTTTTTTCCAAGCTTTGCATCATTTACTTTTCCATTTGTTATCAGTGCAATCGCAACAAAGCAAACTGCAAAAATACTTGCTGGAAACATTGCAACGATTTTAGAGCCGCTTGCAATGGCACAAATAATTATCGCCGTAGTGCTTTGTATTTTTGTTTTGGTGAAATATATTGTGTTTATGCTAACGCCGCAAAAAAAAGCATAAAGTTAGTCTGCGTGTACTAAAAGCTATTTTCAATTTTATTCTGACAAAACTTTTTCCTAAAAAGCTAAACGCAGTGAATAAATTAAAAATTATTCATTGCGTTTATAAAATACATTTATGCTTTTAGCGGAAAACGCAACTTGAGTCGAATGAGCTTTACGAGTATGCGGTCATAGCTTTTGAAAATGATGGCAACCGAAAGGTTGCCCGTGGGTTGCATATTCGGTGAATTACTACAATGACAAATGCAAAGCGTCGCAGCTTCAATAAATTTTATTCGCAAAAGTGCAAACCGCTTCACGCATGGTCAAACGAAAATTATCAAACGTACGCCAACGATTTTTACTCGCTGTAAACTTGCACGCCGTCCAGAAACATACACACTTCCGTAATGTTTGAAAAATTTGCAAATATGTTTTTCTTGAATAGTTCGTAAAATTTTTCAAACGGCATTCTCGTTTGCACGTCCGTCAAAATCGATTTCGGAAATGAAACGTAAAGCGTGTCGCCGTCAACAAAACACGAAGTGTAATTTGTGCCTTTTGTAAAGTAGTCGTAAAAGTCGTGATTCATCGCACCTAAGATAAGTTCTTGCACAAACTGAACTTCGCGGGACACGTTGCCACTTTTCAAAACGTAACGAGCTTCCGTTCCGACTTGCTTGGTACGCAAATTCAAAAAGTACATTGTGTATCGATTGTGTTTCGCAAGCGGTAAACTCAAAAAATACAAAACAATAAGTCCCGCAAAAACTAAAAACAACAACATATTTGAAAACTTAAAATTCATAAAACCTATTCCTTAACTTATTAGAGCATCTTCCAAAATGATGCGTCCTTAAGCCCAGACACGATATTTCAAAATGCGAATTTAAAAACCATGGTTTTCAAACTGACTCACAAATTGAACAATCCCATTATATATACCAACGGCACATTTATTCAAGTGGGCAGGCGTATTCAAAAGTTTCGCTTCATCGTCGTTCGTAACAAAACCCAACTCGACAAGAACACTGGGCATTTTTGCATTGCGTACAACAAAGTATTCCCTTTCTTTAATTCCGCGCGACGGGCTCACATCTCCGATTGTTTCCTTTAAGTTTTCAACAATATTTTTCGCCATCAAAATACTTTCCAAACTAAACTCTTCTTCGAGAATTGAATTTACAATTGGCTTAATTTCCTTTTCGACATTTTTATCATTCGCCAAATTATACCTTTTATAATCGCGCGGCAAATACCAAACTTCAAAGCCTTTTGCCTTTTTGTTAAACGCTGCATTTGCGTGAATCGAAATAAAAATAATTGCCTCGTCGTCCGCAAGCTTCACATTGTTCGCCATCTCAACTCGCTGCTCCAACGTCGGATAAGTGTCGCTGTTCCTCGTCATTAAAATTTTTTTATCTGGGAATGTTTTTTTAAGCATTTCAGCCAGCTGCAACGCAACTGGCAGCACAACATTTTTTTCGTAAACTTGAACTTCTTTGCCGTTCTCCTTGTACGAGCCGAGTGCACCCGAATCTTTTCCGCCATGTCCAGGGTCAATGAGAATCACAGCAATTTTAAAAAGTGGCTCGTTCTCGGTGCCGCCAGTAAAAAAATTTTCAATAACGCCAGCCATTTTTTCGTGAAGCAAAAAAACTCCGTCTTGCTTAATTGGTGCCGGAGCAAATTCTATGCGGCTACGATTTAACACCACAAACGACTCGCCAAGCCCAATACTTGCAACTTCGTTATTTTTCGAAAACGTAATTGTTTCGGAAACAGCTTCGTAAAAAACTTGAGCGTTTATCTTTTTTGCAAAGTCGGTGACTTTATACCATTGATTGCTTTGTGCAAAAAATATTTGCGGCAAATGCAAAAAACAAAAAAGCAAAAAAAATTTTTTGCAACCACTTCGATTATTGCTTTTGTGAATCATACGCATATAAACCGCCTTGAATTCCGCCACGCAAAAACATTTGCCAAAAAACTTTTCCCATTTCCGTTTGTGCATTTTCACAAAGCCACGACACAAGCTCAGGCTCGATGCGGAACATTTGCTTTAACGCTTTGAGTAACGAACGTCCCTGCACGTCGTAAACCTTCCGCAAAAACGGAGCTAACGCAACAGGAAATACAATCATCGACGTCTCATTTTTTTTTGGCACGATTATTTTTCGCAATGTCAAATCTTTTTCAGAATACAATTTTTCACCGAGGCTACGTTGTTGTTCATCAGTCAAAGCAAAAAATCCCGGCTGCACAATTTCGCCGTCATTTGATTTTTTTTCTTTGCATTTCAAGTATGCTTCAGTTTTGCCGTCATTCGGTTTTAACCGCAAAATAATTTTTTGTGCAGCCTGCTCAGCTCGCGAGCAAGCCTTTTTGTATGAGCGTGCCGTTGCCAAAACGTTGCCACATTTTTCGACATTGTTTGACGGAAACACAACTCGCGAATTTTTTTCGGCACGCGGAAAAATATTTTCCACGCCGCGGACTTTACTTGCATCTTCAAGGCCATAGACAGCGGCGACTTCACCAGGGATTGAAATCCACGCTCTTTCTGCACAAAACACTTTTGTATTTTTACGTGTCGGCGGGCATTTTGTTTTTTCAAGTTTCGCACAAACATCGTCAGCTTCACCGAGCGACAACTGCAATGCAAGATGCGTTACCGGAATGTGCGACGAGTAAGGCACTGTCCAACCAGACATATATCCGCCTGAAAGCCTTGCCGCAATTTCCCCGATAAACGCTTTCCCATTCGACAAAAATATATCGCCTTTGCACACTCCATAACTTAAACCCAACGCCCTTGCACCTTGCTCAAATGCAGCACAAAGTTTCAACGCATCGTTTCGCGAAACATCCGCTGGAATACTGTGTCCCATCTCGATAAAATAGGGCGGAAAAAAAATATGCCTGTCGGCAAGTGCCGTTACATAAAACTTTTCGCCGACAATAATTCCTTCAAGTGAAAATTCTTTGCCATCGATAAACTTTTCAACGATTGCTGTTTCTGTCCGCGAAAAATCCAAAGCGTTTTCAACCGCCGCTTGCAGAGCTTCAAACGTACGAACTTTTTGGCAACCGCGAGCACCCATATTGTCGGCGGGCTTTACCACAAGCGGAAAACAAAGCCCCGACGCGACAAGCAAATTTTCAAGCGTCGGTAAACTTTTTCGCTCCACGCTGAAAAATCCGACCGAAGGTACATTCGCCTTTTTGAAACACTCGCGCATTAAAACTTTATTCGTTGCGTTAAGACACGCATTTGCGGAATGCCCAGCTAAATTGCAAGCTTCGGCAATTTTCGCCACAGAATACGAAAAGTCGGTTGCTGCCGTGAACACTCCATCCAATCCGTGTTCCGCCTTAAATTTTTTTGCAAAGGCTGTCAGAGCCTCAATATCTTTCAAATCAATGTTTTCAAAAATATGTGCTTCGCTTGCACAAACTGCATTCGGGTTTCCATCAACTGCAATGACACGCAGTCCCATTTTCTTTGCTTCGCGGATAGCGATGCCTTGCATAAAGCCCGCACCCAAAATCAGAATAGTTTTCACACTTCACTTTTCGGCAAAAACCGCTACGCATTTTAGAAATAAAGAGCTGCCGATTTTTGTGATTTTTCACGCTAAAATCAACTTCGAACTTGTATGAAAAGCATGCAGAACACACGGTTTTCAACCTTAAGTTTTGGGCTATGCCCAAAACTTATTACAAATCCGTGGCGACATGGACGTCGCCTGTTAGAAGCCCCGCGATGTTTGCGTCAGCA
>CALAEM010000022.1 GCA_937890985.1 uncultured Treponema sp.
TAAAGATACGATAAAAAGAGTTATAAAAATGGTAAAAGAGCTACTAATTGCAGTTCGTAGCTTTTTTTATTAAGTATTTTAGAACTATCGTGTCTCTCGCACTCGTTAGGAGATTAGCCGTGAGACCTTTACTAGTTATGTTATGAATAACACAAACATTGAAAATGTTACACTCACGAAGAAAAAATTATAGATGTAAAACTAATTGAAAATATAGTAAAATGATATAAGTACGAACTGAAACAAATTTTAATTTTATTGGTTGATAAATTTTATTGCCCACTTGTTTGAACTAATAAATACAGAATTGATGAATAGTTAATATTTAGAGGAGAATATTGAAGATGATAATAAAAAATGAAATTCCAATACTTGAATATGACAATTTTTCTATAGAGGTAATTAAACCAAATCATGGTTGCGAAAACTTGAAACTTCCAGAAAAGTGTGTGTTTGCTTTTTTAGGAGACTGTGTAGATGAACTTGCAATGAGTAGCAATGCAGTAATTGCGAAAGAATTCGAAAATTGCTGTAGAGTTACAAATATATATGTGATTAAGTATAAAGGGCAAATGATATGTCTTGTTCGTCCTAATATTGGCGCACCTGCAGCTGTTCAGCTTTTGGATGTGCTGATTGCTTGTGGTTGTAAGAAAATAATTGCAACAGGTTCCTGTGGGGTTTTGAGAGATATAAAAGAAAATGCATTTTTGATTCCTACAAAAGCATTGAGAGATGAGGGAACATCATTCCATTATTTACCACCATCACGATATATTGAAATCGACCAAAAAATGATTGACAACATTAAAGGCATTTTTGAAAAATTAAACATACCATTTGAAGAGTGTATAACTTGGACAACAGATGGTTTTTTTAGGGAAACACAGGAAATGGTTCAGTATAGATTGAGTGAAGGCTGTTCTACTGTCGAAATGGAATGTGCTGCACTTGCGGCATGTACACAAAAACGAGGAGCATCATTTGCTCAATTCTTTTTTACTGCGGATTCACTTGCAAATGTTACAGAACATGATGAAAGAAATTGGGGAATTTTGTCGCACGCTAAAGCGTTACACCTTGCTTTGGATTTAATATGCAATATATAAAAATTCTGAGAATATATCATTAAAGAACAAATGTCTTTTATTGTGAGTCAGGTACAACTTATCAGAAAGCTCCTTGGAAGTTAATCATGAATTGATACGCCGTATAGTACCAAAGTTAGGCAGATTTTATGAGCTTACAGAGGAGTATATACTCCTGATGATAAACCATATCAATTTCTACAAAATGAAAAAGTTGAAGAACCGTGGCTCTTACAACGCGTTAAACTTTTATTACGTAAAAAGATTACGCAAAAAAATTTTTATTAGCTTTGTTGATGAGCACTTATTAAAAATATCTAAATATGATATTATCTAAAACCATGTTAAGGATGTGATTATGAAAACGATAAAAGTAGTAGCAGCTGTAATTTGTAATTCGCTAAAAGAAAAGAAGCGAATATTTGCTACAGCGAAAGGCTACGGTGAATTTAAAGGACAGTGGGAGTTTCCAGGCGGAAAAGTCGAGGTCGGCGAAACACCCAAGCAAGCTCTCGTCAGAGAAATAAAAGAAGAGTTAGAAATAGATATTAAAGTTGGAGACTTGATAGATACGATCAAATATGATTACCCGACTTTTCATCTATCGATGGATTGTTTTTGGTGTGAAATAATTCAAGGCGAACTGAAACTGGTAGAGGCAGAAGCAGCACGATGGCTGGCGAAAGATGAATTGTACGATGTGCAATGGTTGCCAGCAGATATTTCACTTATAGCAAAAATTGAAAAATTAATGTAAGTGCTAACGTGCTGGTGTAAAATGACTGATGCAATTCAGCGATTTATGAAAACACATCTGTATGCGACTGCATTGATAAAGATTATAATTGTGAAAAGATTATTAAATAATAATTTTCATCTTGTGAGTAATCCTTATACCAAAGAGCGATTTGTCTTAAAATAAAATATGATTAACAAACTGGTCACAAATTAATAGGAAACGAAAATGCATTTTACAAAAGTAAAAGGAATATTATCTTCAAAGAATGGAATGAATTTATTTCGAGGCTGCACTCACGGATGTATTTATTGCGACTCACGAAGTGCCTGTTATCGAATGAGTCATAACTTTGGGGATGTAGAAATAAAAGAAAATGCAATTAGTCTTTTGGAAGAAGTCTTAAAACGAAAACGCAAAAAATGTATGATTGGTTTAGGCTCGATGAGTGACCCGTACATTCCGCAAGAGCTAAAATTAAACTACACAAGGAAAGCTCTCGAACTGATAAGTGAATATAATTTTGGTGCAACGCTTATCACAAAGTCGGCTAACGTCTTACGCGATGCAGATTTATTTTGCGATATAAATTCAAAAGCAAAATGCGTCATTCAAATGACCTTGACAACTTATGATGAGCAACTTTGCAAAATGATAGAACCAAATGTTTCAACAGCAAAAGAAAGATTTGATGCATTAAAAATTTTGCATGATAAAAAAATCCCGACAGTTGTTTGGTTAACTCCGATATTACCATTTATTAATGACACTGAAGAAAATATTGTCGGCATTTTGAATTATTGCAAAGAAGCAAATGTTGTCGGAATAATATGCTTTGGTATTGGGCTTACACTTAGAGATGGTAACAGAGAATATTTTTATGAACAGCTGGATAAAAAGTTTCCTCATTTAAAAGAGCGTTACATGAAAGAATACGGAAATAGTTATGTGATAGAAAGCAAAAATAACAACAAGCTCATGAAATTATTTCACGAATTCTGTGCGCATAATAAAATCATGCACAACAATGCAGCGATATTCAATTATCTAAAATTATACGAGCAGAAAGAGAGTTCAAAACAACTTAGCTTGTTTGCTGAAGAGTGAAACGCGGATAGCATTAACTTGGCTTACAGTCGCACGCCTTCACACGCAAGCAGTCGCTGTTTGCGAAAGACACCTGCATTGTATTCACCGACGCTGCCGTCCGCAGGAATAACTCGATGACACGGCACAATAATTGCAAGATTATTTTTTGCGGCTGCAGAACCGACTGCAAGTGCGTGGGCTTCCTTTTTGTTTTTGCGTTCCAGATATCGCTCAATGTCGCGATACGCACAAGTTTGACCGTATGGAATTTGCAATATTGCATTCCACACATCAACTTGAAAATCAGAACCTATAAGTTCAAACTCAGGCGTGAAATTCGGACGCACACCAGAAAAATATACATTGAGCCAACGCTCAGTTAGTTTCAATACATCATCATTTGCACGAAGTGCATTCAAAGAACTTTCCGCATCGTTTGGAGACGGTGCAAAACGCTGCGTTCCAAAAAATAAACCGACAAGTTTTCCGTTTGCGGCAGAAAGCGTCATTTCACCAAGTGGTGAAATAATTGTTTTATAATGATTCATATCTCACTGTAACATAATTCGACAAACAATTCAACCTGCATTGCATTGAAATGATTTACAAAATTTGGTTGAACGTAAATTTATTTTTTTGTTTTAAGTCCGTTTATAAAAGTATCCAATGTATTAAATGCTGAAACATCTGCACCGTCGGTTACTTGAACTACTATATTCAAATAAGGAATAACAATGTTACTTTTTATATTAAGCCAATTACTCGGTAAAACATGCGGAGCAATAAAATTTTTACTCTGTGGCAAATGCGACAGCAAAAGCGGATAGTAAGTCGGGAACACGCTTTCAGTTATCGGACGCAAACTCGAAAAGCCGCCTGCAATACCGAAGTCGGAAGTTGAAAGTTTTACTGTGGCAGTTTCTGCCAATATCGATTTTTGCGTTTCAGGCGAAAACAAAAAAGTTAAAAACTCTTTCGCTCCAGCTTTATTTCTTCCGCCCTTAAAAATGCCCGCATAAATAATTGCATCATCAAGCGGCACTTTATTATTAAACATAAACCAGCGAAAATCAATCATTGCAGTTTTCTCTCGGTCGAGTGCCAAAAGCACATTACTTTGCACATATTGAAAAAGACAACGCTCACCGATGATCGCCGAATATGGATTGTTATAAAGGTACTTAAACTGAAAATCGGTTTCGGCTTTTGTGGAAGTATTTGTATCAAGCGTAAATTTTCGTAACGCTGTTATTGCAAGCTTTAACGAAGTTTCATTCCATGAAAAAAAATTTCCGTGTTCTTCAAAGTTGGTATTATACACTTGAGCAATCAAATACAAAAAGTCTGAGTTCCAAACTGGAGCAAAACCCATCTTTGTGTAAGCACTCCGCTCGAACACATTATACAGTGCGGAAAACTTTTGTAACTCATCAAGTGAAAGCGTAAAATCATCAGCTGGCTTAATTGCATCTTTTTTAAAAATAATCGCAGGCAAATTAAAACTCACTGGCAACAAAAGCTGTGCCGAATCATCTTTTCCAAGTTCTAAAAGCTCGCGATAAAAGTTTTCTGGTTTTATTTTTTCATCTTTCAAAAGAGAATTTAAATTAACAAAATTTTTTCGAACTTCACTGCCCTTTAGCCAAGGACCAACAATAACATCTGGCTTTTTTTTCTTTGCATTTTCATTCAAAAGCTCATCGGAAGGATTTTCAATAAAATGCGTAATAACTTTATATTTATCTTGTGAGGCATTAAACATTTCGCAGTAACGTGCAAGCTCTTGACGGCTGCTCCATATGACCACAATTTGCTGCTCTGCATTTTTGCAAGATATCAAAATCATCAATATCAAAATAATGCATACTATATTTTTTTTCATATCAAACTGCTCTTTATTATTTTTATTTTAAACACATGTAAAAATTATTTTTTGGCAATGCGTTTTCGATATTCATTCAGATAATCGCAAAATGTTACAACCGAAAGTAATATCGCAATGATATAAATACCTAAATTTATAAATCGGAGCAAGTGTAAAATTTTATCACTAGCAAGCGAAAACGTTTGCAGAAGTTTTATGAACAATGAAAAACCTGTCGCTGAAATATAAAACACCGTTTTAACCTTGCCACCCATTTTCGCAGGAATCGAAAACGAATGCTGAGCCGCAAGCATACGCAAAAACGTAATCCCGAACTCACGATATAAAACAACCATATACAAAGTTCTCGAAAAAAAACCTTCAAACATAAAGCAAAACATAATCGTGAGGTTCGCCAGTGCATCGCAAAACGGGTCAAAGTGCTTACCGAAATCAGTAACCGTATTTGTCGTCCGTGCAACCTTTCCATCAAGATAGTCAGTAATTTGAATAATAACAAAAAGCGGAATCAAAACAATGACAGTGATTTTTTCGCCGAAGCCAAACCATTTCGGTATAAAAAAAATAACCAAAAATAACGGTGCTAAAATAATTCTGCTGGCACTGAGTGCGTTCGAAAGTTTCATACAATTAAGTATATAAAATTCCACATAACTGTCAATAGACACGAACATCAAACACAGCCTTTCAAGCAATAATGCTCAAAGTCAATTTCATTACATTTTCAAGACGACATTTTCACCTTCACGCAAATCTTTTTCTGTATTTCGTTATACGTTAATTCACCGAATACTTATCCACAGGACAAATTAAAATCCAGCAGGATTTTAATTTGTCCAACTTGTGCCAAAATTTATTTCCGTCTTTTAGATATTTTTTTCCATTGATAAAAATTTAAAAAAAAATATAATGCAAATCGCGGACGCTTCCGTTTCAAGGATAAATAATGTCAGATTTAATACGCAGAATAAATGTAAACGATAGAGAAATTATTTTGGTTGGGACAGCCCACGTGTCTATAGAAAGCATCGCTGAAGTTGAGAACACGATACGGACGGAAATGCCTGATTGTGTTTGCGTTGAGCTTGACGAGGGACGTTACGCCGCAATGATGGAAAAAAATCGCTGGGAATCGCTTGATATTATCAAGGTTTTGAAAGAAAAGAAAGGCTTTTTACTTTTGGCTAATTTGGTTTTAGCTTCGTTTCAAAAACGTATGGGACTTAATGTCGGTGTGAAGCCTGGTGATGAAATGAAAGCAGCAATCGATATTGCACGTGAGCTTAACATTCCAACAGAAATGGTTGACCGTCCGATTCAAGTTACTCTCAAGCGGGCTTGGGCACAAAACGGCTACACTGGGAAGTCAAAAATTCTAGCAAGTCTTTTGGCGGCTGCATTCTCAAAGGAAAAATTGGAAGCTGCCGACATCGAAAAGTTAAAACAAAAAAGTGAAATGGATGCAATGCTTGACGAGGTTGCGTTAAATATGCCTGAAGTGAAAGAAGTTCTCATCGATGAGAGGGACGTTTGGCTTGGCACGAAAATTTTTCAAGCTAGCGGCAAAAAAGTTTTAGCGGTTATTGGTGCTGGGCATCTAAACGGTACGGAAAAGCGTATTATGGCTCTCGAAAAAAAAGAAGCTGACGCAAGCCTCGACAAAATAGCCGCAATTCCGCCGAAAAGTATTGTTGGGAAAATTCTCAATATTGCTTTTCCAGTGTTGTTCGCTGGACTTTTGCTAGCTCCGATTTTTATTTCTGGCAGCAAAGAGCAACTGACACAAAATATCGTGCGTTGGCTTATCTGGAATGGTGGACTTGCCGCGGTTGGGACACTTTTGGCTTTCGGTAATATTCTCACGATTGTGTCAGCGTTTATATTTGCACCGATAGCTACATTGAATCCGCTTATTGGCATAGGAATGATTACTGCAATCGTGCAAGCAACCGTTTGTAAGCCACAGGTTCGTGATATGATGAACATCGCCGACGACGTTGCAACGATAAAAGGTTGGTACACCAACCGAATTGCGAAAGTTCTTTTGGTGTTTATTCTTTCGAGCGTCGGAGCACTTATCGGAAATATCGTTACTATTCCAGCCCTGATTTCAAAGCTATTTTAGTTTAATGTAAAAAGATGCTAGTTTTCAGGTATTGGTTCCAGCTGAATTGAGTCGTCGTGCAGAATATTTTCCTTGAGCATCTTTTTTTCACGAACCGAGCGGATAATTGCACGGATGCAAATGTCGGTTAATGCAATACCAACGGAAATACCGACAGCTGTGAAAAATATCTTCTTTTGTTCTGACGAAGTTAGTGGAATAGCTACACCAGGCTTTTTCATCGGCCAAGGATAATAGCGTTCATCACCTGGATGTTTGATCGAGCGTGATATATCGTAAGTCCAAAAAGACAGCATTGTAACCAGTGGCAGCGAGCCGAATGTGAGGATCTCAAAACGTCGCAGCTCCCGCACCCAAAGCGGAAATTCTTCCTTCGTGTAAGGCTCTGGCGTGCGGTCAACCTGTTGGGCTTCCTCGGCAAAAATCATCTGCGGAGGAAGCGACAAACTTAGCACAAGAAAACATAGCAATGCAACAAAGTGCTTTGCAGCAAAAAGTTTTCTGTCAAAACAAATTTTCATGCAGGTTTAGTCTTCACCATATAAGTGATCAAGCTCGTGCAAGTACTCAAGGGTGCGATCTTTGCAAGTTCCACATACTGTTCCTATTTTCGTGCGCTCCTGCAAGGCTTCCCATGTTTTTGCACCACTCAAATAGGCTTGCTCTACATCACGTGTTGTTACGTCCATGCAATAACAAAGCGTCCTGGTTGCTTCAGTACCTTTAAGTGGCGGCAGATGATTCTTTTCAAGGTAATCATCAATCGCGGCTCGTAATGCCTTGTCGCCTAGTACCGAGCAGTGGATTTTATGCTCAGGCAAGCCGCCCAGCTTGGAAACAATATCCTGCGGATTTAGCTTGTACGCCTGTTCGAGCTTCATGCCCTTTACAGCTTCGGATAAAATCGACGTGGAAGCTATGGCACTGGCACATCCGTAAGTTTTCCACTTGCAGTCAACAATAACGCCGTCTTTGACGCGAATCAAAAGCAGCATTTGGTCGCCGCACTTAATATTACCGATAATACCGCGACCGTCGCAGGGCCACTCATATTCCGGAACTGTCAACATATTTTTAGGTTGCAAGAAATGCTCTTTCACCGTATCTGAATATAGCCAATCACTCATTGTGTTCACTCCATTGTAATTACCTACGTATTTACACCACCAATATACTATATTTTTTAAATTTATACAATAAAAAGATTAAAAAAGAACAACTGTAAACCTTGCAGTCAAATCGTCAGTGAAACATAACACAAAAATAACGCCAGCTTAAATCGTGTCTCATTTCCATAATTCACCGAAAGTGCAACTCACGGGCAACTATTCGGTTGCC
The DNA here is from genome assembly GCA_937890985.1 of uncultured Treponema sp. GTDB lineage: Bacteria > Spirochaetota > Spirochaetia > Treponematales > Treponemataceae > Treponema_B. The sequence continues at coordinate 8,262 of CALAEM010000022.1, forward strand.
ATCCTTGTACGCAATCCATTTCCGTCAAGGATGGCGGACAGATAAAACAACAACGAGTTTTCACAAAAATAACATTTTTGTGAAAACTCGCAAGGTAATGGGCAACACGGACATTGCCCATTACTAAGGATGGCGGTGTGCAAAAGCACTACCGAGTTTTTGGCGAGGAGACACTCATCTTACGTAACACTAAAAACTTTTCCGTGCGGGAAAAAGTTGATGCGTAAATAGCACCGCACACCGCAACTTGGACGGTTGCCGCACTGCTTTTCAAAAGCGGTGTGCGTCCATTTGTCTAAAATACTATAAGTGTAAAATTCAAAAATTTGTTTGTGTAGATATTGAGGCAATTAGAAAATCATCTACGGAGTGTCGAGGTTAATCGACGGCGAAATGTCGTAAGTAAACCCGTGTGCCTTGCAATATTGAGTTATTTGTTTTTGCAGCTTTTTTGACGTGCCGTATTCCAAAAGATAAACTTCCAGTCCGTATTCACTGCATTCCTGCAAGTACTCTTGAAAGTACGCTCTTTCTTCCGCAGGCTTTTCCGTGCCACGTTTTTTTTCAAAGTCAATGTCGGTGAACACGCATTCCTGATTTACGCCCGTGATTAAACCAGCTAGGTCATTCGTTTTAATTGCAGCAGAAATAAAAATATCACCGCCATTTACAATTATCGGAAGATGATAGCGCGAAAGATGGCGGAAAATACTTAGTAAGCCGTTATAAATTTCTTCCGTCTCATACTGATAATACACGTCGGCGTTATCCAAAAAAAAGCCGTCAATGCCCTTTGCCAGTAACGCTTCAGCTTTGCGTACAATTCGCTTTTGCCATTTTGCACTTGCTACGTTAACCCATCGCTCTTCCGACCAATTTTCATATTCGTCGAGCGTGAGATTCTCAAACTCAGCATAATCGGAGCGAAAATTTTCAAGTGAGCCAATATTCAAATACGAAAAAATTTGCTTGTTTCCATTTTTGTGCAACTGTGCAATGTCATCCTTTGAAAAAAATTCTGCATCGATAACCAGCTTTGCATAACATCGGCAAGCCGAAACCTTTTCTGGCGTAAGCCCAACAAGAACCTTGTAGTCTTTTGCTCCCTCGCTCGACAGCAAAAAACTAAAAACAAAACTGCAAACACACAAAAAAATTAACCGCTTAGATTTAGGATATTTCATACGATGCTCCATTACTCTGTCATCGAATTAAAAGAGTATATCAATTTTCAAAAAGTTTCAAGCTGTGCATTTTCTAAAGCTATCGTAAGACTCAAATTACGATAATTACACAAAATAAAAACTATAGCATTTTTAATAAACTTGATTTACATGCGATGCCTTTTCCTAAAAAATTTTTAAACGTCATTACTCAAAGAATTTACCAGCTCCAATGAAGCCGTGTTATACGCAGGCATATAAACTTTTCGCTCGCCGCTTTCAAACCTCACTTCGATAACAAGCTCGCCGTTAACGTAATCACTTGAAATAATTTTTCCAAAGCCAGAATCATCGCTGTGAACCACGGCACCTTTTTTCCACTTCGTTGTTGGTTTTGCTGACTCATCTTTTTTTGAATTCTGGAAAGGAAAATCCATTTTTGGAAAGACGGCAGGCGTTTTTTTGAAATTTGTAAACGACTGCTTATATGCATCCTGATAATTTCGCATTGTAATCAGCGATGAATCAATTTCATCAATAAAGCGGCTGACTTCCATGTGTGATTCGCGACCCGCCCAAATTCTATTTTCAGCAGCTGTCAAAAAAAGTTTATTTTTAGCACGTGTACACGCAACATACATTAGCCTGCGTTCTTCTTCAATATCAGCGTCATTACCGTTTTTTGTTATCGGGAAAATGTTCTCCTCAAGACCTGTGATAACAACGTTATTAAATTCCAATCCCTTTGTGCCATGCACCGTGATTAGCGTAACTGCATCGGTTTCGTTTTCATCGGCAGTTGTACTTGCATCAAGTGAAAGTGTTTCCAAAAAACTTACCAGCCCTTCTGTGCTAAATTCAAAGTGAACTGCCATGCTCACTAATTCCTGAAGGTTGGCTATTTTTTGACTGTCAGAAATATCGTCCTGCGTTTTGTGATACTCAGCTAACTCCGAAAGCGTAATTGCTTTTGCAACAAATTTTGAAAGGCCTGTGCTGAATTGTAAAAGTGCGTCTTTCTCTTGCAGGGAATTTTTATTTGCAAAAGAATCATTTTCCGTGTCAGAGTTGTCTTCCGATAAATATTGCTGTAACTCAAAAATCGTTTTGAAAAATTTTTCGGTTTCTGCTTTTACTTTTTTTGAAAGTGAAGTTTCACGTATCTTCTGCAAAATCTGTTGCTGCATCATTTGTTCATTGTATTTTTCTTTCTGTGTAGAATTCTCAATATCCGTGCTGTCAAACTGCAATTCAAAAATTGTGTCAAATGTTTTTGAATTATCATTTAATGCCACAAGTATTTTATCCTGTGATGCTTCACCAATACCGCGTAATGGTTTATTGATAACACGCCTGAAAGCAACTTCATCATTTATGTTAAGCAAAAATCGCAAAAGAGAAATTGCATCTTTAATTTCTTCACGCTCATAAAACTTTAGCGAGCCAACTACTTTGTACGGAATGTGTTCTTTCAAAAAAGCTGTTTCAAAATTACGCGACTGGTAATTTGTCCGATACAAAATCGCCCAATCGGAATATTTTTTTTTGTTGCGGATTACATCATCATACAATAGCTCAATAACGCGGGCGGCTTCCATCGTTGGATTTGCTTCAACAAACATAATAGGTTTTATTCCAGCACTGCGTGTTGGTTTTAATATTTTCCCCAAACGTCCGTCGTTATTTTTTATAATTGAATTTGCAACTTGTAAAATCTCAGGCGTTGACCGATAATTTTTTTCCAGTTTGATAATTTCAGTATTTTCGAATATCGTTTTAAAACTTAAAATATTTGAAACGCTCGCACCTCGAAATTTATAAATTGATTGGTCGTCATCACCAACCACGCACAAATACGTTTTTGATGTTACCAACTCTTTTAGTAATTCCATCTGTGCAATATTGGTGTCTTGAAATTCATCAACTAAAATAACATTAAAAAAATTTCCAATGTGTTTTTTTATATCGGCATCTTTTTTCAAACATTGTGCTGGAAGCAAAATCAAGTCGCCAAAATCTGCATTACCTGTTTCGCGTAATTTTTTTTGATATGCTGCGTAAGGCGTTTTTATATCTGCGTAAGGTGAGCCTGCATTAATATCATCAGGCAAAATAAAATCATCTTTTGCACGCGAAATTTTGCGTTGCCATAGTTTTATCGTTTGCTTATCAGTGCCAGGAAAACATGAACTCAATAAGCTCGCACTATCAACATCATCATAGATTGAAAAATTTTGTGCAATATCATTAGCTGAATAAAATTTACGTAAAAACCATGACCCAAATGAGTGAAAAGTTTTTATGCTTGACTGTGAGCTTTCAGGGACGAGTGCCGCCGCTCGCTCTTTCATTTCCAGTGCAGCCTTGTTTGTAAAAGTTACCGCAAGAATTTTATTTGCCGGCATACCGCTTTGAATTAGTTGTGCAATCTTTGTGGTAATCACCTTTGTTTTGCCTGCACCTGCACCTGCTAAAATCAAAAGCGGCGTGCCCGTGTGCTTGACTGCTTGCAACTGTTCATTGTTTAAGCTTTGTAGTGCTTCATCTAAATTCATCGTTAGCTCCGATCGATGCCAGCATATACTTTAACAACTAAAAATACAAGAGATATTACAAGGCGATTTATGTAGTGCTGCTAGGCTTTTTTATTTTAAAGCCTCATACAAGCACGCTAACTCAAGTTCGCTGCTGGACGTAGCGGTTGCATTTCGGTGGGAAAGTCGAGCGGAAGACAAATTGTTTAAAATTTACTTGCAAAAAACTAAAATTTTCTTGAGAAAACCTCTTGACTTTATTTTTTTTTTTTTTCTATAATTCATATCAGTGTCGAATGACCAGGAGGTTTATGATGCAAGATTTCTTTGATGGTAGTGAGATTTCTGATGGAATTTCAGAAGAATCGCGAGAGAATTTTTTACTTTTTCTTGAGGAAGTCAGACAAGAAACTGTAAATTGTTCAGTGGTGAATCATACCAACCACTCTAACCATTCGAATTGGTAGAAGGATTATCCAAGTAGGTTGGCTTTCGATCTGCTTGGTTTTTTATCTATGTTAGAAAAAAAACAACTCGTTATAATTCTGAAGAATCCTGGCACATCATGTAATATCGGGTGTATATATTGTGCTGAAGAGCGAAAATGCTATTCTTCGCTGGAGCATTTTATCACCGAAGTACAATTAGAACGTATTGCGAAATTGACTAAAGATTATTCACTAAATGTTTTATTTCATGGTGGAGAGCCGACTTTATTGAGCTGTGGGTATTATTCCAAAGCTATGGATATTTTTCAAAAAGAAAATAACAATGTATATTTTGGAATTCAAACTAATGCGGTTTATCTTAATAATGATTGGATAGATTTTTTTATCAAAAATAAATATCGGCTCGGAATATCTGTTAGTTTAGATGGGCCTCGAGAGATTAATCAGTATCGGCTTACCAAAAATAAAAAAGAAACCTATGATATGGTCTTTGACAATATCAAGCTTTTGGAAAAAAATGAACTAAAGACTGGAATGATATGCACAATAGTGAGTTCTTCTATTGGTAAAGAATTTGAACTGTTTAAGATGCTCACAGAATTTAATAATTTACAGTTCGTGAAATTAAATCCTTGTTTGGATAGAAATAGTGATAAGTCAATACCAAATTGGGCTATTACACCGACTCAGTATTTTGAGTTTGTAGTAAATTTTTTTGATATTTTGGTGAAATATTCCGCTTGGAATAAATTTTATGTTGAGCCAATTATCAGTATTTTGAAAAATATTCAAGGAATAGACTCTTTTTTTTGTAACTATTCAAACAAAAAATGTACTAATTTTATAAGTGTTTATCCAAATGGCACCATAACAACATGTGATAACTTTGATTTGCACAATGGTTATATCGGTGATTTGAATTCAATAAATGATATAAGCGAAATTTCAGATATGCAAAAAAATGAAAATTTGCTAACTACATACAATAATTTACTATGTACATGTTCAGAGTGTGATTATCGAAAAATTTGTCATGGCGGATGTATTGCAATAAGAAAACGGTATGCCGATACAAATGAATATTGCAATGGAATGAAGAATATGATAAATCATATTCTTAAAGTGTACAATAATGTCAAATAAAATTTTAGATTTGAAATTAACTTATAGGTGTAATAATAATTGTGCTTATTGTTGCCAAGATAGAGAATTGCGGAAATTGAATTCTGATTTATCGTTGAACTATATAAAACAAATTGTTGCTTCGGAGTTGCCTATAAATAAAGTTGTGTTGACAGGTGGCGAACCAACGATGAATTCGCATTTTATAAAAATCATTGAATATCTCGCCCAAAATAAAATAGGAAATATACAATTACAAACAAATGCAAGGATTCTTAGAGACAAGAATTTGTTGAATACGCTTGTTACTGCTGGTGTGCATTCTTTTGGAATTTCAATGCATGGTTATGATGCTCATACGCATGAGGCATTTACAAATACAGAGGGTTCTTTTTATGAGCTTGTTGAAGCACTGCATAATATCCGTAACTTTGATATCCCTGTTGCACTAAACTGCGTTATTACGAAACATAATATACATTGTCTCGATAAAATATTTGATTTCGTTGCGAGAAATAATTTTGCTGATACATTACAATACGCATTTATTCATATTACTGGAAATGCTAAAACAAAAGTTGGTGATTATGTAAGTATATCTACTGCTGCTAATGCTATTAAAAAAGTTATATCTGATAATATGGACATGAATTTGAAAGTTTTTACAGAAGCGATTCCCTTTTGTGTAATGACAAATTATGAAAAAAATATTGCCGAGCTGTATAACAATGATATTGATGTTGTGGTATATGATTTTCATGAGAAGAAATATTTTAGAGATAACATATTTAAATACAAACCATCTTCATGTCAGAAATGTTTGTTTAATTCTATTTGTTGTGGAACGTGGAAAGAATATTTTGAAATATTTGGGGCTCAAGAATTTATACCAGTTAGGGAATTTAGGAGTAAAACTAGGTACTTGTAGAATTCTATGATAGAATATCGCATTCAATGAAAACGATTACTATTCGTGATATAATTGGGAATGGTAGTAATTCCAATGTTTATGATGTAAGTAGTGATGACTTACCAAAGGCTTCCGTTGCAAAGTGTTCAAAGAATCATAGCAATTATGTAAGTTTTAATTTGCAATATAATGCGTCCTTAAAAGTTATAAACTCTATCACAGATCTATGTGTTATTATACCAAACATATATATGTATGGATATTCACAAAATTTAGGTGAAATCTTAGTGATGGAAAAAGTTGAGAATATATGTCAGCTTGATTTCATAATAAACAATTCAATTGGTGAAGGACTTTTAATTATTAGAACGGTCGCCACTTTTATTGCACATCTTCATAATGTTGGTATTTCAGGGTATGACATTGAATTTTATTGGAAATTAGACTCTAGGCAACTTGTAGTTCTAGATATTGGTCCTTTAGATACATTTAATTGTTCCAGTAAAGCTATGATTTGTTCGCATTGGCATCAGGAAAAAGAAAATCCTTGCGGAATATCTTAATTTAAATATTTCTGAACTTCTTAGTGAAATTAACGACCTTGATTTAAGCAAACATACAAATATATTAGGTTCGCTTGGGGAACTAAAATCTATTGCAATGGAGTTAGTGCATATAGGTGTTGGATACATAAAACTAAACAGGGGCATCGCATCCATTAGTGGAGGTGAGTTACAGCGAGTGCGTTTAGCAAAACAAATAGCAATGAAATTATCTGGATATTGCTATGTTATTGATGAGCCATCTACTGGTTTGCATTATTTTGATATTTCATGTCTAGTGGACTCATTGTTCAAATTGAAAGGAAATGGTAACACAGTGCTCGTTATTGAACACAATAAGTATATTTTGTCTCATTGTGATGATTTAATTGAACTTGGTCCAAAAGGCGGTAAAAATGGCGGATACGTTATTGCTACAGGTAAAAAAAATGAGCTTATTAAGGACAACACACTTTTACAAGAGTTATCCAAGTCAAAATTAGATTTGTCAATGAAAATAACAAATAATCAGCATTGGATAATATTACAACATATTGCAGTCAACAATCTAAAGAATATAGATTTGAAGATACCACTGAACATGATTGTCTGTGTTGCTGGCGTTTCAGGTTCTGGAAAATCATCTGCTATTGAATGTGCTTTATATAACTCTGTATCAGAATATTTATGTGGTAATACCAACAATAAAAATCTAAGCATTGGTGATAACATTAGACGAATTGTAATGCTACATCAAGATTCATCCGTTATAGGGGTGCGTTCAACTGTTGCGACTCTACTTGATATAATGTCATACATAAGAGCAATATTTGCCAATGCCGATGAGAGTAAATGTAAAGGATGGGGCTCATCAGATTTTTCTACAAATTCGAATGGTCGAGCGATATGTTCATTTTGTAAAGGGAAAGGTTATATTATTGATGATGATGGATTGAGCGATGAATGCCCGATGTGTGATGGTACAGGTTTTTCAGATGAGGCTCTAGAAATAACATACAATGGATATAATATTTCTGAAATTATGCATATGGACATCGACGAATTGATAAATATTATTGATGATGATAAAATAAAACATTTATTATCAATATGTCGTGATCTCGGCTTAGGATATTTATCTATCGGTAGAAATGGTGCAGAACTTTCAAAAGGTGAGTATCAAAGATTGAGACTTGCAAGTGAAATATATAATGCACATGAAGAACACACGTTACTGATTTTAGATGAACCATCTAGAGGTTTGCATTATAGTGATGTTCAGAGATTGATTAGTTGTTTACGTAAGTTGTTGTTGAATGGGCATTCAATAGTTGTTATTGAACATAATATCAGTATAATTTTACAAAGTGATTATGTTATTGAATTTGGACCAGGTGCTGGTAATGATGGTGGAACAATAGTTTATGAAGGCATTCCAAATGAGCTAATAAATAAAAAAACTCATACAGCACAGGCGATTAAATTGTTGGAGCAGGATTATGCCACTGACATATATAACAACAAAATCATAGCTAATAAGACAACTTGTGAATATGCTGTTCCACTAAATTATTTAGCTATGAACTATCCTTCTAGCATTAAGATTAGCAAAAATAAAATAAACATAATTCGTGGGACAATAGGTAGCGGTAAGACTCAGTTAATGCGAAAACTGTTATATGCAAATCCATTAAAAAAATATATTGCAAGCATATCCGCACAGGGAAAATACCTTACAAGAGATATTGAAGTTTGGCCTAGTGGTGGGCTTAATTTGCCATTAACTAGGATTATTGATTGTGAACAAAAATTTTATTGGAAAGATGAAAGAGTTGCTGAAACTTTAAATTTAAATCATTTTATATCAAAACTGTTTTTTCTTAATAATAAAGCTCATAATATATTATTTAAGAATACTTTTGATACATCTAAAAATACTGGAAAATGTTCTGTATGCAAAGGAGCAGGGCGACTACACAGTTATGACTTTGATGTAATATTTTCAAATAAAGAACTTTTAGCAGACTTTTATAAACTTATATTGGAAAGAACTCGGTTCAATCGCATACAGCCGCTACTCAATAAAATTTATAACATTGATATCGCTAAACCTTTTGAATATATGACAGATATCGAAAAACGCGTTTTTCTATTTGGAGATAGAAATGCTTCTGTTTTTTATGAGCCTAAGCAAAAAATATATACGTGGGATGGGTGTAATGATATATTATCTTCCAATCTTGCATATGCAACCGAAAAATTAAAAAATGCTATTCAAACAACGTATGATAGGAGAATATGCCGATATTGTAATGGTATAGGTGTTGACATAGACATAGCGAAGTGTGAGTATAAATCTATATCATATTCTGATTTTTTAACTCATCCGATTGAAAAATTGTTGAATGTTTTACAATCTGAAAAAACTTTATGCAACGATGAGCAAGAATTTATTTCATATTTGGAAACGATGGTGAGGTTAAATCTCGGCGACATAAGACTTGGAGACTACATAAGTGATGTTGATATAGTATTGCGAGATGTAATAAAATATTTGTCGTATAAATTTAATCCTCTATTTAATTCTGTTATAATTTGGGATAATTTTTCTATGGGTAAGAGTGATGCTTTTGCTAAACTTTTATTTAATGATATGGAAGCAGAGTTGAAGAATGGAACCTCGATAATTTTAATAGACAATAACATATTATCTGAAAATGCAAACAACATATTAATCGATGACATAAAAAATAAAAATATAAGTAAGTCACATTCGTTATATCAACCAGGTACAAAATATGGATGCTTCTTTGAAAAAATTACAACGTCGAAAGAACATGAAGTCGTTCACAGAGATAATATCGTTCTTTCAAATAAAACTACTATTGGAAGTATTACAGGCTGCACATCAATGATAAAAAATAAATTCAAGGTAAAATTTGCTAAAAATCTTTTTTCAGGAGATGAACGTTCTGTAAAATGTGAAAAATGTGATGGACGTGGATGGTATGAAATTAATTTGGAAGATATATGGTTTAGTAAATTCAGATGTTCTGTATGTAATGGATCTGGATTTTCTTCGGACATCTTAAATTATAAAATTGATAATAAAAATATTGCAATGTTACTTATGATGCCTATTATCGAGTTATATAGTTGGGCTACCAGAAATAATTATGATGATATTGTGATAAAACTTCAGCCATTTATAAACATTGGTATCAGTGATGTATCTTTATCACGTGGAATGTCTGAGCTATCATATAATGAAGTTAGTATGGTACTTATATGTAAATTTTTAATTGGGACAGAACCAGTTTTTTATGTGAAGGATGCATTTAAAAATATATACGCTGATGAGTTCTCAATCATTACTAGTAATGTAAATAATGAGTGTATTAGGCTTAAGAAAAAAATAGTACTAATTGAAGGAGATAAGATATAAATATGGAAGTTTGTTCACAAAATAGTTCTGACCCAAATACAGTTTTGCTAAAGTTGAATGGTAATAAATGTAATATGGCTTGTGAATATTGTTCTGAATTACCTAAAAATTTCAGTGCCGATCAGTGTACATTTGATATTGAAAAGGTAAAATTAATTATTGAAAAGCTGCCAAGAAATACAGATATCATATTGCATGGTGGAGAACCATCCTTGATTGGGATGGAAAATTTATACATCATTATTAAATTTATCAATAAACTATCTTTTGATATTACCCCTTCGATACAAACTAATGGATACCTTGATAATAGATGGGTAAATTTCTTTAGTCAGAATCGGGATTTGATAAAATTAAGTGTCAGTATTGATGGTGATTATGAATGTAACTCTTTTCGTCGTACAGCTGAAAAGAATTCATTGAAAGCTTTTAATAAGGTTGATTTGTTTTTAAGAAATATAGATAGGGAAGCAATTAGTTTCAGGTGTATCGCAACAATAAATAGTAATTCATGGAAGTATGGAACTAAAATTATTGATTATTTTAACAAGTTTAATAATTTAAAATTCCTTAGGTTAAATCCTTGTTTCGATATTGATAGGTACGGTTTAAGGAAATGGGCAATTACACCGCACCAATATTTGGTATGTTTGAAGTCTTCGTTTAAAAGAATGTTAGATTTGAAAACGTATAAAAAATTTAAATTAGACCCTATTTCTGATATAATAAATGGTCTCGATAATGATGCATCGGTTTTTGAATTTAAATGTAATAAGTTTTTATCTATATTTCCAAATGGACTGATGACGTCGTGTGATGCGATGCGTGAATTTGAACAAAAAATTGATATAGAAAAAGTTTTTCAAAATACAGAGCATCCTGATTATGTTCGTAGTTGTATAGATATATGTTCAAAGTGTAAATATTTAGCTGTCTGTAAAGGTGGTTGCCCGCCTCTTATGTATCGATATATGTTATATGCTCCAAATTTATTGAATGAATATTGTGAATACCGCGTAAAAATTAGACAATATGTAAAAGAAGTTGTAAAGACATGAAACAAGAATTTTTAAAAAATAAAAAGTATGCTATCATTACAGGATGTGCATCAGGGATTGGATTAGAAATTGCTGATAAATTACATTCAGAAGGTATCGTTGTGTATGGACTTGATATAATGAAAATAACAAAACCATACTTAACATTTATTTGTGATGTAAGCGATGAGATCAGTGTAAAAAAAGTAATCCATGAAATTCAAAAACAAACGGATAGAATTGATTATTTGGTAAATGTTGCTGGGCTATTAACTGTAGGTAAGCCATTAAAGTTGATTGATACACCAATAAAACAATGGGACGCTATAATGCGTATAAATTTAAAAAGTGTTCTCATAATGATAAAAAATGCATATCCGCTTTATGTAAAATCATCCATTGCTAGCATTGTAAATATTAGTTCAGAACAGTCTTTATTTCCTGAAATAGGATTTGCTCCATATGCCGTATCTAAATGCGGCATAAATATGTTAACTATGTGTGCTGCTCAGGAGTTTATTGATAATGGAATTAGGGTCAATGCGATTGCTCTTGGAACTGTTAAAACTAATATACTCGATTCATTGAATTTATCTAAAATTGAACAAGAAAAAATGTTTGCAGATAGAGGACATGTTATTCCATTAGGTTTGATGAAAACTGTTGACGTTTATAATGTCGTTAAATTTCTTTTATCGACTGACAGTAAGTATATAACAGGAATGGCTATTTTATGCGATGGCGGTATGCACTTAATTTAGAAAAACCTACTGGCTATTATTAGGATAAAACATAATATAGCGCTTCTTCTATTTATACTAACAAAATTAGAAATATTTTTTAGAACACTTAGAGAAATACTTATAAGTATAAAATACAAAAATTTTTTGCATAAATATCAAATAGAAGAGATTCAGACAAAAAAACAAAATATTCATTATAACCCATATGAAGGAACTTCAACAATATTATTAGATACATTAATTGAAAGCAATATAATGCACAAAGATGATAAAATACTCGATGTTGGATGTGGCGTTGGTGTCTTTATGATCTATCTAGCAACTAAAGGATTTAAATACATAATTGGATATGAATTAAATCAGGAATTATACTTATTATGCTTAAAAAATATTGCGAGATATAAAGAAATAGATGCAAAACCGTATTTGTTCGTCTATAATTGTGATGCAGTCAAATCTGAAGTAGATGATTCTATTTCTATTTTTTACTTGTATAATCCATTTTATGATACTGAAACTTATTTAGAATGGTTAGGCAGGATTCATAATAGTTTTATGAGAAAAAAGCGATTAATAAAAATTATTATGCTATATCCAACTTTGACTTTTCGGATAGCAGTGGATCAATCCGCGTGGCTGATAAAAAAGTGTAGAATTATTTGTACCACTCATCCATGTTCAAAATGCATACATTTTTTGATTTATGAAACAAGGATATAAATTATATCATAGAATGCAATTAACATATCATTCATATAAAATCATCAAATGAGCAAACATCAGCTTGCGAAGAAGATGATTTCCGCTGTTTTGGAAAACATGGTAGTCAAGCTCGCCGCTGGACGTAGCGGTTGCCTTTTTGTGGGAAAGTAGAGCGGAAGACAAATTGTTTGTATGAGAAAAGTATGGCTGGTGCGACTGTTAAATACGAAAAATTTGATTTTGGCATAGCTATCGGTATACCATTTGATATTTCCATGCGATATTATTTTTCAAACTGGGTTGGACTTGTTGTTGGTTTGCAAGTCACTGTGCTATTTTCCATCGGTAGACCTATGGATCCAGGTGCTGGATTCAAGGTAAAAGGAAAAGTTGGTGGAAATGAAAAAGAGTTGTACACTGCTTCGATAGATAATAAGTTCACCGTTAAATGCGGACTAAGCATACGCACAAGTTGGTAAAACTCGTTATAAGGCTTAAAGTTTTTTTAGCTACACAAATTTTAAGCCTTGTAACTATCGTTCAACATCCCGAACAACAATTGAATTTGTCAAGACGCAATTCTTTTGTTACTACAGACTATCCTGCTAAAAATACAATCTTCTCAAAATATGACGCGAGCATTTTGAAAATTCTAACTAATTGTACTATTCATTTAAGTCAAATAAAAAATTTAGATAAGCACAGAATATTTTTCTGATGTCAGTATAAACTATGCAATTAAGCGAAGTAGTTTACGATAAATTTACGCTTTGGTGAAAAGTTTTTTACGAGTCCGTTGATTTATATTTTGAAACTCCGAGTCGCCAGAAAAGATATGCATAAAGTTTTGTGCAATAAGTTTTGGGCATAGCCCAAAACTTAAGGTTGAAAACCGTGCGTCCCTGCACGGTTTTCATAAAAATTCGAAGTTCAAGAATGTGCAAGGACGCAGGTCAACTTAAAATATCGATATTTTAATTATTGTAATTGACCTGCGACATTCTTGAACCGCCTCGTGTATAGCTCAACCGTTTACATACGCCATAAACGCAAGAAAGATTTGCAGGCGAAGTATTTTTGTGGCAAAGCGACGGCTTGACTTTTTAGTCTCTTTGGTATATTCTTTTCGTTATGAAAGAACTAATCAAAGACATTCTCAAGCATCAAGCATCAGGGCAAAATGTAACCGTGTGCGGCTGGGTACGCACAAAACGCGAAACAAAAAATTTGGCGTTTTTAGAGATAAATGATGGCTCATGCTTTTCTTCCATTCAAGTTATTTTCGATTTGGATAAAGTAGCTGGCGATGTTAAAGCTGAGTTAAAGCGTGTTTCCACTGGTGCTTCAGTGAATGTAACTGGTTTACTCGTTGCATCCCCAGGGGCTGGACAAAAAGTCGAAGTGCAAGCTGAAACGCTTTTAGTTTACGGCGAAGCAAATGTGGAAAATTATCCTTTGCAAAAAAAGCAGCACTCGATGGAGTTTTTGCGTGAAATTGCACACTTACGTCCCCGCACAAATACTTTCGGGGCGGTTGCCAGAATGCGCAGTCAAATGTCTTTTGCAGTTCACTCATTTTTTCAGGAACGCGGCTTTCAGTACGTGCATACTCCGTTGATTACTGCGTCGGACTGCGAGGGGGCGGGCGAAATGTTCCAAGTTACGACGCTCGACTATGAAGCTTTGGCGAAAAAAGCTCTGGAAGCACACACTTCTCCGAATGATTTTACCATCGATTACAGCAACGATTTTTTTGGGAAACCCACATACTTGACTGTTTCGGGGCAGCTGGAAGGTGAAGCTTATGCCACCGCACTCAGTCGAATTTATACTTTCGGTCCGACTTTTCGGGCTGAAAACTCAAACACAACGCGGCACTTGTCCGAGTTTTGGATGATTGAACCAGAGATGGCTTTTTTTGACTTAGCTGACAATATGGAGCTTGCGGAAAGTTTTATTCGTTATCTTTTGAAATGGGCTTTGGAAAAATGCAGCGAGGATTTGCACTTTTTTGACACAAGGATTAAACCGAACCTCATCAAAACTTTGCAGCATGTGGTTGAATCGCCTTTTGTGAAAATCACTTATACTGATGCGATAAAAGAGCTTGAAAAACACGCAAGTGCATTCGATTATAAACCATTTTGGGGTTGCGATTTGCAAACCGAACACGAAAAGTTTTTAACTGGCGAAGTATTTAAAAGCCCAGTCATTGTAACGAACTATCCGAAAGAAATTAAGTCTTTTTATATGAAGCAAAATGATGACGGGAAAACCGTCGGGGCTATGGATATGCTTGTGCCTGAGCTTGGCGAAATCATTGGCGGTTCACAGCGCGAAGAAAGCTACGAAAAACTTTTAGCTCGCATTAACGAGCTCGGTTTGCCTGTAAAATCTTACGAGTGGTTTTTGGACTTGCGCCGTTTCGGGAGTGTCCCACATTCAGGTTTCGGCTTGGGCTTTGAACGCCTCTTGCTTTACGTAACAGGAATGGGCAATATCCGAGACGTAATTCCGTTCCCGCGTGCTCCGAAACTGGCAGACTTTTAACTGGAAACGCGGGCAAGTTTTTGCATGGGCGTAGATGGTATTAAGCGAAGAAGTGGGGCGGAAAATTTTTCCGCCCAAACTATAAAGCATTGCACCTAAAAAGCTCAACGCAGCAAAAATGCCCTGTGGGTGATAACACCCATAGGAGCGAGCATATCATTTTTTATTTTTGAAAAAATCTGCAAATGGATTATAAGTCATACCATCGTCATCGCGGCGACTGCGTTCTGGACGCGGTGCGTTGTGCTTTTCGAGCGTTGCGTCCTTGGGCTTGTTACTGGCTTTCGCCTTAATCACAACGCGTTTGCCGTCGTCCGTTTTTTTCACTATAACTTTTTTGGTGGCGGTATCGCTTGAAGTGGTTCGTTGCTCGTTGCGGCGTGTCAGCGAAATTCTTTTGCGGACTTCATCGATTTCCAAAATCTTGCATTCCAAAATATCGCCGACTTTCACGTGCTCAATCGGGTTTGACACAAAAGAGTCGCTCATTTGCGAAATGTGAAGCAGGGCGGTTTCCTTGATTCCCAAATCGATGAAAGCCCCGAAGTCAACGACGTTTTTAACTTTGCCACGCACTGTCATCCCAGTTTTCAAGTCCTCGAAGTTCAAAACTCCTTGCTGCATAATCGGCTTTGGGAAATCTTCGCGCGGGTCGCGGTTGGGTTTTTGCAATTCGGCAATTATGTCGTTGACGGTTTGCTCGCCGACAGAATATTCTTTTTGCAAGGCGTTTTTTTCTTCGGCGGTGATGCTCTTGCCTTTTTGAATAATCTCATAAATTTTTTTGCCTGTTGCATAATTTTCTGGATGCACCCACGTGTTATCAAGCGGATTTGCACTTTCGGGAATTTTCAAAAAGCCTGCACATTGCTCAAAGATTTTTGCACCTAAGCCACTGATGTTTTTGAGCTGCTCACGGTCGGTGAAAATGCCTTGAGTTTCGCGATGCTGAACAATCTTTTTCGCTAAACTGCCAGAAATGCCTGAAACGTATTTCAACAAAGACGCACTTGCTGTGTTCAAGTTCACACCGACATTGTTCACCACGGAGCTCACCACTTCGTCCAAGCTCTGCGAAAGTTTCACTTGGTTTACGTCGTGCTGATATAAGCCGACACCGATTGATTTGGGGTCGATTTTTACCAACTCTGCAAGCGGGTCTTGCAAACGGCGACCGATAGAAATAGCCCCGCGGATAGTTAGGTCAAGGTCGGGAAATTCTTCGCGGGCGACATCGCCTGCCGAGTACACGGAAGCTCCGTCTTCATCGACAACTGCAAACTGCAAGTTGGGGTAGCTTTCGGAAATCACCGAAGCGACAATAGCTTGAACTTCGTGAGAGCCTGTGCCGTTTCCAACTGCGACGAGTTGTATGTTGTAGTCGGTGATAGCTTTTGCAATAGCACGTTTTGCTTCCGCTTCTTTGTGCTGGTAAATCACGAACGAGCCTAAGTACTTGCCGTTTTCATCCAGGGCTGCACACTTTGTTCCTGTGCGAATACCCGGGTCAACGCCCAGCACGCGAGTTCGTTTAATCGGCGGTGTCATCAAAAGCGGTTTGAGGTTTTGGCTGAAAATTTCGATGCCGTGTTCGTCGGCTTCATCGCTTTCGTTGCGGCGTATTTCGCGCAAAACTGCGGGACACAAAAGGCGGACAGCTCCGTCTTCAATTGCTTCCTTGTAGAAGCGATTTGGTAGCTGCACTTGACTTTGGAGAAGCGACACTGCATCATCGAGATTTACATCGACGGTTACTTCAAGGATGCCTTCGCGTTCGCCTCGATTGATTGCAAGGATTCGGTGCGGTTTTATTTCGCTTACGTTTTCGGAATAATCCCAATACATTTGGTACACCGATTGCTTTTCGGCTTCCTCGTCACCGATGCCTTTTACGACAATCTTCCCAGTTTTCATAAAAAGCTCCAAAATCATTTTGCGGTAATCTGCATTGTGAGAAACGTCCTCAGCGATAATATCTTTCGCTCCGTTGATAGCGTCTTGTGCAGAAAGCACTTTCAGCTCGTCGGCGATATCGCTTTCAGACGGCGTGATAAACTTTTCAGCTTTTTTCAAAAGCTCGTCTTCGGGAAGCTGCTTCATCAATTCCGCTAGCTCTGTCAAACCTTTTTCCGCTGCAAGCATTCCGCGAGTTTTCTTTTTCTTTTTGAACGGAGCCCAAATGTCTTCAAGCTCTGTCATCGTTGCAGCTTTGTTAATATTTTCAAATAAACTTTCGGTTAATTTTCCTGCTGCAAAAATGCCTTTAATAATTTCCAGCCTGCGCTCCTCAAGGTTTTTATAACTTGTAAAAAGTTTGTCGCACGAGCGTACCTGCACTTCGTCAAGCGAGCCGTGCATTTCTTTTCGATAGCGGGCAATAAAAGGAATAGTCGCACCTTCGGCAACCAGCGTTACAACAGCCTGTACTTGCGTAGGTCTGATTTCAAGCTCACTTGCAATTTTTTTAATGCATGCAGCTTCATCAACGGCAAGATTTGAAATAAATTCTTCTGTAAAATCCATTCACACATTATAACCTACCATTAAAAAAAAACAAGTGCAAACATTGTTTTTTCGCATGCAAATCTTTTCTTGCGTTTATAGCGTATGTAAACGGTTGAGCTTATACACGGTTCATTTGGGTGACGGCTTTACCGTCGCCCAAATGAACTACTTGTATCAAAGCTCAATACGCTCGGCTCAAGTCATTCCGTTTTGTTTGCGTGATTCGCTCAAATACTATTATCCCAAAAGCTCTGTTTAACATCGTACATCCTTGTACGATGTTAAACTTCGAGTTTGTATGCGAACTATGCAAGATGTCTGGTTCGCATACAAACATCGACGGGGCTTACAACCGGCGGCATCCGTGCCGCCAACTTGTATCAAATGCGTTGTTCCATCGCGTCCACGGATGGACGCGGTATAAAAGCCCTGCGATGTTTTTGCGGAGCAAAAACTCGAAGTTCAAAAATTGGCACGGATGCCAATTTTTGAACCGCATCGTCAATTTAGGTTTGACCTAAAAACTTTGAAGCCTTACGATAAAACTCTTGTGGCGTAAAAGTTCAAAATTGCTTTCGTTTAAAAACCAAACCAAAACTAAATTCTGCCTAAACGCCAGCGATTTACAAACTAAGTGCAGGGATAAAAAGTTTCGCAAAGCTAAAATAAACGAGTAAGCTAACCGTATCGACTATTGTTGTAAGCATCGGTGACGACATTGTCGCTGGGTCAAGTTTTAACTTTTGTGCGAGAATCGGTAGCGTTGCGCCAACCAACTTCGCGATCACTACGGCAGTCAATATCGCACATGAAACCGTGAGTGACACAAACAAATCTTTGCCGCCGATAAAAAAGTTTTTGACAAACATTACCGACGCTAAAATTATCGAAATAAAAAGTCCAATACGGAATTCTTTCCAGAGGATGCGTGGCAAGTCGCTGGTTTTTAAGTCTCCAGTCGCAAGTCCACGAATAATAAGCGTCGAAGCTTGACTTCCAGAATTTCCGCCTGTGTCCATCAACACTGGAATAAAAGCTGTCAGCAAAACGCATTTTTGCAGTAGCTCTGTGAATCGCTCAATAATGCCACTTGTAAATGTTTCGGTCAGCATCAAAAGAAGCAGCCAAAAAATGCGGTGCTTCGCAAGTTTAAAAACGCCCGTGTCCAAATAGCTTTCTTCGGACGGCTGAATACCTGCCATTTTATGAAAGTCTTCGGTGTTTTCCGCTTCGATAACTTCCATAATATCATCAACAGTGATGATACCAACAAGTCGCTTTTCTGTGTCAACAACTGGCAAAGCAATAAATCCATACTTCCTAAAAACTTGTGCAACAACTTCGCGGTCATCGTGGGTACTCACGCACACAAAGTCGGTTGTCATAATCGCTTCCAGTTTTTGCTCAGGCTCCGCCAGCACCAAATCGCGAAGCGAAACAATCCCCTGCAAAAAACGCTCCTCATCGGTAACGTAACAGGTGTAAATGGTTTCAGTTGTGATGCCTTTCAGCCGAATAGTTTCCAAAGCCTCAGCGACGGTTTGGAGCTTTTTAAGCCGCACATATTCCGTCGTGAGCAAACTTCCAGCAGAATCTTCTGGATACTGCAAAATTTGGTTCACAGTACTGCGGGTTACTTCGTTTGCGTTTTTCAAAATTTTACTTGCAACATTTGCGGGCATTTCTTCAACGAGGTCAGCAACATCGTCAACAAAAAGCGAACTCAACAAGCTGGTCAACTCAGCATCCGAAAAAGCCGAAACAATCAATTCTTGGCTATAAACCGAAAGGAACGCAAAAACTTCCGCCGCCAAGTTTTTCGGCAGGAGGCGAAACATCACCAACATTTCTTCCGCATCGACATCGCTCAATAACGCCGCAATATTTATTTCATTCATCGTTACCAACAATTCTTTTGCGGCTGCAAATTTTTTTTCTTCGATTAACTGTAAAACTTGTGCGTTGCCTTGCATTGCGTCCCCCTGCAACCTTGCATACTAATCAAAAGACGATAAAATGTCAATCCTTTCCGCCCATTATCCCACGAAACTCAATTTTCAAAAAAACTAAAGTCCCGATAAATAAAATATGAAAGGTGAGCTTGAAACGTATTTGAAATATTTTGATGAAGTTACGTTGGTAAAAGAATACGACTGGTAACATTACAATGTACATGAATGCTAAAGTGCTTGCGATTGGACTTTTGTTCGGATTAAAAAATATGCCTGAAATTCACGAATGTGCAAAAGATTAAACGATGCATTTGTTATTGGATGTTCATTTTTCGAAAGCCATGTGCCACGTTTGTCTCAAGATATTGGCGAATATGTGAGCGACAAATTCTTAAAATATCATACACTTGGTTTTTGTGATAAAAAAATGAATCCGCATTCTCGCTCAAAATTATTTTCATTAACCAAAAGTGCAACTCACAGGCAACCTTCGGTTGCCATCATGTTCAAATGCATTCTACGACACGCTAAAAGCTCATTTCCGCCACGGACGGCTGTTCAGCAATGTACCTCCTGTACATTGCTGAACTTAGAGTTTTTGCAAAGCAAAAGCTCTATATCTGTCTCTTATACACATCTCCGAGCCCACGAGACCGTACTAGATCTCGT
>CALAEM010000023.1 GCA_937890985.1 uncultured Treponema sp.
CTTAAAATTCTTGCAAGGATTTTAAGGCTCCACATCGGTTGAACTTTCGGTGAATAAAGATAAAAGGCAGTTGGGAAGGTGTGGTGTTTTTTTACAAACCTTTTGCAATTTATAAAGGCGAATCAACTCCTAATATATCCTTGACTTTTTTTTAGCTATCCGCTATAATAGCAAAATTTTTTAAGAGGTGAAACTATGGCATACTTTTACGATGAACCTTCGCACACATTTAGCGAATATCTTTTGGTCCCGCGATACACTTCAAAGCAGCACACTCCTGCAAATGTGTCGCTTAAAACTCCGTTGACACGTTTCAAAAAGGACAGTGAACCTGCAATCAGTTTGAATGTGCCGATAGTTTCCGCCATTATGCAATCTGTTTCAGATGACGGTATGGCGATTGCTCTTGCCCGTGAAGGCGGTATTTCCTTTATATTTTGCTCGCAGTCCATCGAAAATCAAGCTCAAATGATTGAGCGGGTGAAAAACTATAAAGCTGGTTTTGTCGAAAGCGATTCCACCTTGAAAGAAACGGCAACCTTGCAAGATGTAATTGCACTCAGTGCAAAAACTCGCCACACAACAATCGCGATAACAGACGACGGTAAACCACACGGAAAGCTTTTGGGTGTTGTTACAAGCCGAGATTACCGTGTTGGTAAAACTCCGCTCGACACTCCAGTGAATAAATTTATGACCTCGATTAAAAATCTCAAAGTTGCACAAGACGGAGTTACGTTGAGCGAAGCCAACGATATTATCTGGGAGCATAAACTTAATTCACTTCCGATTATCACAAAGGAAGGAAATTTAACTGCATTTGTTTTCCGCAAAGATTACCAAAATAATCAGGAAAACCCGAGTGAGCTTTTGGACGATGAAAAGCGGTATATTGTCGGAGCTGGTGTGAACACGCGTGATTATCTTGAGCGTATTCCAGCGTTGGTAAAAGCTGGGGCTGATGTTTTGTGCCTTGACTCTTCTGACGGTTTTTCTCAGTGGCAAGCCGACACAATTAAGTTTGTTAAAGAAAATTACAATGTGCCAATTGGTGCCGGAAATGTAGTTGACGCTGACGGTTTTAACTTTTTGGCTGATGCTGGTGCAGACTTTATCAAAGTCGGAATCGGCGGTGGCTCAATTTGTATCACGCGCGAAACAAAAGGCATTGGTCGCGGTCAAGCAACCGCCGTCATCGAAGTTGCAAAAGCCCGCGATGCATACTTTGAAAAAACTGGCGTCTACATTCCGATTTGCTCGGACGGCGGCATTGTCTTTGATTATCACATGACGCTTGCTTACGCAATGGGTGCAGACTTTTGTATGCTTGGGCGTTACTTCGCACGCTTTGACGAAAGTCCGACAAACCGCGTCCTCATCAACGGCAACTATGTCAAAGAATACTGGGGCGAAGGTTCCGCCCGTGCGAGAAACTGGCAGCGATACGATTCAGGCGGTGAAGCAAAACTCTCCTTTGAAGAAGGCGTCGACTCTTATGTGCCGTATGCTGGAAAGCTCCACGACAACCTGCAAGTTACTCTGCACAAAGTAAAATCTACGATGTGCAACTGCGGCTGCCTCACCCTCGAAGAATTGCGCCGCGAAGCAAAGCTAACCCTCGTGTCATCGGCGAGTATCCTCGAAGGTGGAGCTCACGACGTTATGCTCAAAGACGTGCAAAATTCGCAAGTTTAAAATACGCTTTAAAATAGTTCACCAAGGCAAGCTCTAACAACTCGTTCCATGCTTTGCAAGAAACCGTTTCGGGGCGTTTGATGCTTTTTGTTTTAAAAGGCAAAAAGTTTCAGACGCTCCAGCTATATGTACGCCTAACAAAAGCTTTTTGCTTTTTAGTTAATGTGCAAAGGTAGCAATCGATTTCAAGCTCTTGATTTCACTACCGATTGAAAGTAAACCAAAAATGCTTTATAATGTTCAGGATGTGTGCAGAAAATTTAAACGCAAAGTTGAAAGTGCATTTTGAAAACTGGTCTGATGATGAGTGCGAAAAGTTTTTTAGGTTTGCAACTAAAAAGCAACTTGCAGAATGTGCAACGGTTTTTGCCGAAGGCTCTGAAGCCGTACAATTTTTCTTTTTAGCTGAAGGCTCTGTTGAAGTAACAAATTCTGAAGGCGACACAATTGCCGAATTTATTGACGGCGAGGTTTTCGGACAGTTTGAATTTATGACGCATTCAAAATACAACGCTCATGCAAAAACAAAGACGCCTTGCACCGTTTTTGTTTTTCCCAAGGACGGCACCACGCTCCATGATTTTGCGAACGACGAGCCTGCATTATACGCAAAAATAATCCGTGCGTTTTTGGTGTTTGTTTCAAGGCGTACACGAAATGCAACAGGGCTTTTGAAAGAAAATTCACCTCTTACAAAACAAATCAAAAAGCAACTATATAGCGATAAACTAACAGGCGTTTACAACAAAACCTTTTTGGAAGAAAACTTAAAAGAACTTTTTACCGATAAAACTTCGCTGATTACTTTTAAGCTTGATAACTTCAAAGCTGTGAATGACCGCTTCGGACATGAGGCAGGTGATGCCGTTTTAGTTTTAATCGGCAAATTGCTGAAAGAGGGAGTGCCGCATATTTCCTCGATTGTACGTTACGAAGGAAATATATTTATGATTATCACGAAAAATCACACGGCACAAGAGGCAAAAAATTTAGCGGATTCTATTTTGCACTTGATTGAAAGTGCAAACCTAAACGAAGCGGTTGGGCTTTCGCACGATGAAAAGCCTTTTACGATTTCGGCGTGTTTAGTTGTAACAATTTTTCCTGATGACGGCTGCAATGCCCATGAGCTCATAATTAAAAATGCAGGTCTTCCTGTGGAGCTTATAAAAGCTGGAAAGCGGGGCGTGATTCTTTTTTCTGACGGTGGTACCAAATGACGGAAATAAAAAAGCAGTATTTACCAACATTAAAAAAAGCAAGCCTTTTTGCAGGTCTTAATGATGACGATTTGTATGAGCTTGCACAAACGATGTATTATTGTGAATTTGAAAAAAAGCAAACTTTAGTGTACGAAGGCGAAATGGGGAATGAGCTTCATATTGTTGTTGATGGTGAAGTTGACGTTTCCGTTGCGGAAAAGCCTGAAGCGGAAGTAGGTGCAAGCACTGGAAAAAAAACTTGTGCTTCAGGTGATGAAACTTGCGAGCAAATATCCGTCGGTAAAATTGAAGCAGGTGATTTTTTTGGCGAAATGGCAATGTTAGAACAAGTTCCACGCTCGGCTAGTTGTACTGCAATGACACCTGTGAAAACTCTGGTTCTAAAGTCAAAAGACTTTTTGGGACTAATTGAAACGAAGCCCAAAATGGCTGGCAAGATTTTGCGGAATATGCTTGAAACTACTTCTGCAAGGTTATTGACAACAAGCAGCTTTGTTTCGCAGTTGGTGCAATGGGGCGAAACTGCAAAACGCCGTGCTGTTACGGATAAACTGACTGGCTTATTTAATAGACGCTATTTGGACGCTTATATGGAATCGTTACTCATCGATGCTATTTCAGAAAAATGCGAAGTTAGTTTTGCGATGCTCGATGTCGATCACTTCGGAAAGTTAAACCAAAAATATGGGCAGGAATTTTGCGATGAGCTTTTAGTTGAGCTCGCAGGTATATTCACGACAAGCTTCGACAAAGACGATATACTTGTACGTTACGGCGGAGATGAGTTTTGTTTTTTAATACGCGGCGATTTTCCCAAAGCAGTCCTCCAATGTCGCTTGGTATGTGCACGTCTTAATGCATTACGCTTCGCCGAATTTCCTGAGCTTATCGCTTCTTGTTCGATAGGGCTCGCTTTTTATAAATCGGGCATGACCGCAGGCACTCTTTCGAAAATAGCTGACGCACAATTATACAAAGCAAAAAAAGCAGGACGTAATTGCGTTAAATGGTAAACGTAACGTTGCGTAAAAATCAGATTGCGTGAAATTATCAGTGGCGATGCACGAAGTGCAGTTTCCGATTAGCTTTTTATAAAACGTTTAATTACGACGCACTCGGATGCGGTTCTGGTTCATCGGTGCTTTCTACATCGGAGCTTTCAGCATATCGTTGCAGCATCAAGATTTTTGAAATCGCGGTAGGGAGAGCTTTCCGCATCGGCTGTGGCGTCGCCGAGCCTCCCGTCAAAAAGCACAAAACGCGGGCGGTGAAGTCGCTCATCACAGGCGGTAAAATTCCAAAAACGTCGAGTAAATCCGCTTGTGAGTATTGCTTTATTTTTGAGGCTGAAAGATTTTTGTCGATGGATACTAAATATTTGCAAGGACGCCAGCGGACAGAAAAATCTTTTCCGTGGTCGCCAGAATACCCGAACAGTCTACAAATCAAAGCTCGCCCGCCGTAAACCGTGCAGTGATAAGGATTATCGACATCGAAAAGGAGGCAGCCGTTTTCTTTGTCCAAAACATTTTCAAAAAAGTTCCCTTCCATAATCTGCAAGGCACGCTCACGCTGGTGATACAAAAGCCACGCCGCCAAATACAAAGCTTCAACTTCGTAAATGTCTGGTTCAAAATGCACGCAGCACATACCGCAACCCTCAACGCAGTGAATCGGACATTTTTCCATCCATTTCGATTCTGCTTCCTCAATTTCTTTGTACACTTGGTCAAGAGATAAAATCATCGAAGCAATTTGTGTATTTTTAAAAGACTCAGTTTCTTTAATCATATTTGGTTCTCTTTTAAAAGCGTGTTGCGGAAAAGCTTTAAATCTTCCCATGCGGGACGTTTTAACACTTCGTTGTGAAGTAAAGCACTCGGATGATAAGTGCACATTGCGGTAATGCCGTCAACCGTAAAAAATTTTCCGTGCAAGCGGTTTATACCTTCGCTTGTGTCCAGCAATGCATGACAGGCAGTCCGCCCCATTAAAAGTATGTACGAAGGCTTTAAAATTTCGATTTGCTTATGCAAGTATGAGATGCAAAATTTTATTTCATCGGGAGAAGGCTCGCGGTTATTTGGCGGACGGCACTTCACAACATTGCAAATATAACAGTTAACTTCCCGTGATAAACCAATTGCCAAAAGCATTTTATCCAAAAGCTGCCCCGCCCGCCCGACAAAGGGACGCCCTGTTACATCTTCGTCGTGTCCAGGTCCTTCACCTATAATCATCACAAGCGGGCGGTGATTCGGAACTTCGCGGTTATCATCCGAAAAGCAGCCTTCACCAAATACAGTTTTGGTACGCGTTTCGCAAAGTTTACAGAGCGAACAGTGGCTCACATCGTAGGACACTTGCGAAAGTTCCCAAAGAGCTTTGTCGGTAAGAGGCTCAACAGTGCCAACTGGCGGTACTGGTAAGGCTTTCGCATTTCGGGAAACTTGGGCGTCACTGGCAGTGAGACTTGAAGGCGGTACTTGGGTTTTAGCCTTTGACACAAGTAAGGAAGCCGTGGTGCGTACTGAAGCACAACTTTCATTCTGTTTCTCATCGCGACTTGCAACATCATTCACATTGTAGCTTGCAGCACGGCTTCCCTCGCGGTCAGCCTCGGTGAAAGAAAAAGGTTCAGGATTCGGATTACGAAAGCCCGACAAAGTTTCTTCGACCTTGCATAAAAATTCGTAAATTATTTTTCGCGACTCGTTATTTAGTTTCATTTTTTTTGTCCGTCGAGGTGGCTTTTTTCGATGTAGGTTTTGCCGCCGTTTTTTTTGTCTGTTCTTTTGCGTGTGCGTTTTTTTCTGCTGAAATTGCGGCACTGACGGCGGTACGTGAAACAAGTTTAACGCCGTTCGCACGCAAACCCTTTTCGGCATAATCGGCTGCCTTGAAAATCTTTTCGGTTAGCTTAACTTTCGGCTTCGGCTCGAACTGCACCGAAAAAGAGAAGTTCGGCTTGTCACTGATGAGCAGTACCTCGTTTCCGTCCGGCACAAAAAGATAGTCCGTGTTGAGAATGTACGCTTCAATGCGACTTCGCTTGATGTATGGAAAGCCTGTTGCGTTATCTTTGTAAATAGCCGTGAACAAAACTTTCGAAACGTTTTCCTTGCCAGCAAGCATACAAGTTACTAAGCCGACATCCGTGAAAAGACGCTCTGGCACATCGACCACCGTGTAAATACCGCTTTTTCGCATAATGAAAATTCGGTCAAATGGGCTAACCTTAAAAAGCTCTGTGCCAGTGCTGACACCTGTTCCGAGATAGCCAGTTTTTTCGTCGTATCGCAGCGAAATATTCCTATCGATTGCTTCCTTGACGTTTATCTTTTTAAACGAAGTAATTTCTGTTTTTCGCTCAGTTTTTTCTGGCGGAATCTTTGATAGGATTGCGTCAAGAACAGTTAAAGCATAGGCGGTTAAATTTTTCAGTAATTTATTTATTTCTTTAATGCGGTCTTTTATTTGCTGCACTTCTTCACGGTTTTTATTTATGTCATAAAGCGAAATGCGACGAATAGGAATTTTCAGCAAGTGGTCAATATCATCATCGGTTATATCATGCACAAGCTCCGCCTGAAAAGGGATAAAGCCCTTGCGAACAGCTTCAATTACCGCTTCGGCAGTTTTCATAGTTTCAATTTTTTTGTAAATACGTTCTTCGATAAAAATTCGCTCCAAGGTACGCAAGTGCAACTTTTCGGTGAGCGTCTTTTTTTCGTATTCAAGCTCGTCTTTCAAAAGCTTCACCAACTGCTTTGCATGGTTTTGGATAACCTGCGTAACGGTCATTTGCTCAGGCAGCGTTTTATTGATAACCAGCAAGTTGCATGAAATCGATTGCTCACATTCGGTAAATGCATAAAGTGAGTCAACCACATCTTTCGCGTACACGCCTCGCGGCAAACGCAACTCAATTTCAACCTTGTCAGCTGTGTAGTCGCTAATTTCCGCAATTTTAATTTTACCAGATTTTGCCGCGGCATCAATCGAGTTAATAATGCTTTCTGTAGTGCTGCCAAAAGGTAAATCAGTAATGACGATTTTTTTCTCATCGGAGGTGTCAAGCTTTGCTCGCACCAAAACCTTTCCCAAACCGTCAGCATACTCCGAAACATCGACTTGTCCGCCCGTTTCAAAGTCTGGAAACAAACAAAACTTTTTACCAGCAATGCAAGCCTTTTCGGCTTCAATCACTTCGCGGATATTGTGCGGCAAAATTTTCGTTGACATTCCGACCGCGATACCTTCAGCCCCCATCACAAGCACAACAGGAATTTTCGCCCGAAAGGCAACGGGCTCTTTGCTTCTGCCGTCATACGACGGCACATACTCAGTAATGTTTGGATTGTAAAAAATATCGCGTGCAAAAGGTGTGATGCGGCATTCAATGTAACGCGGTGCAGAAGCTCCATCGCCAGTATAAAGATTACCGAAATTGCCCTGTCGCTCAATAAAAAATTCCTTATTTGCCAAAACAACAAGTGCATTGCCTATTGAAGCATCGCCGTGCGGATGATACTGCATGCAGCGGCCTACCACGTTGGCAACTTTATGAAACTTACCGTCATCAATTTCAAAAAGAGTATGCAAAATCCGCCGCTGCACGGGCTTTAAGCCATCTTCCAAACTCGGAATGGCACGGTCTTTTATAACATAACTTGCGTACTCTAAAAAATTATCTTTAAAAAGGCTTTCAACGTAGTCCATACTTTTCAACACACATTCCGCCGGTAAGTCCGACTAAACGTATCGCCAATTATATTCAAAACAAAACAAAAAGCAAGCCAGCGTCTTATCTTTGCTATCTTCATTCACCGAATACTTAATTCACGGGCAACCGAAGGTTGCCATCCTGTGTCACAAACTCAATACGCTAGGCTATTGCTTAAAGCCACACAATTCTATTTTGCAGTTTTACATTTTTTAGTTTTCGCGAAAACTAAAAAATGGCTTAGTTACAGCCAGCCATTTTACGCAATCATTTTGTGCTAAACATTCTCCACTCAGATTTTATTTTAACAAGGCATTGCATTTTAATGACAGTGTTAGAAAGTGTAAAACGTCAGTTTTTAGTAAACGCTTTATTATATACAACTGCATTTTATTATTATGCGAAAATAAAGCATCACAGCAAAATTCCTTTTAAGCTTTGGTTTAAACTGCAACGCTTTTTGATAAAAAACAAAACGCTTGGATTTTAGCCTTTTCGTTAAAGCGAGAGCTCAAGCGTTTTACTTTCCTAAATAAAGTAAAAATATCTTTGCGTAAATTATTTATCAAAATGCTTTTACTAAACTTCACTAAAAATATTCCGACAATAATTTTATGAGTGCCAGTGAAACATTTGACATTGTAAAATCGGTGTTGTTTTCGCCGATAACTATTTTTGTTGTTATTGCGATTATTTTATATATTGCGCTCGTTAACTATGTAACGTATTATACGCGAAAAGAAAAAATCAAAGTACAGAAAAAACCTGAGCGACCAGTTCGTCGCCGTCGAAAGGTAAAAGAAATTATTGAAGATGAAAACAAAGATGATGATGACGAAGGCGGTTACACGGAAAGCTAAATGGTGTTTATATATTCGCATCGATAAAAAAATTAATTCACAATAAATATTTTTTGTAAATTATAAATTGCTTTCCATTTGTTTTTTTACAAAAAATTGCAAATGATCAATTATCGTTTTATTTGTGTCGCTAACTTTTACAAAAAACTTTTCTTCCAATGTGCAATCTTTTTTTGTTTTTTCTAAAATGCTCAAAGCTATTTCGATAATATTCTTTTTATCAAAACAAAAACACTCCCCTACTCTGCCCAATAAAAAATTTTTATCGAAGTTCAACTTTTTTTCAAAATTTATTTTTGCCACTTCAATCGGAATGTAACGAATACCGCTTATGTGTAATCCATATTCAGAAAAAGTATAAACGGAAATCTTCGGTTCATCTGCAGCAACAGTACTTTCAAACCACCAAGCATACATTTGCATTCTGCTGTCAGTCAAAACTTCATCTGCGTTTAATGCCAACTCAGATGACGCGTTCATTTGTTTTGACTTATTTGAGTTTGCACGAAAAAGAGGAGAAGCAAATGCAGCACCAATCAACTGCGATTGAGCCGAATAAATACGTTTGCTATTTTTATGTGTTGCTTCTTCAAATGTACTACCGCGATAGTGAGTTTGCTTTTTATAAAAGCTTAAATCGAGTCCTGAAAAATATATTTCGTTCGCACCCAAATACTTTGCAAGTGAATATGCCGATGTTGCAACAGAACCGCCTGAAGACAAAATAGGCAAGCTAAATTCTGGAAAGCATTTTTTTATATCCGCAAAAAAATAATTTTCAAGCGGTAAATCTTGTGAAAACATAAACATAGACTTTGCATCCAGCCGAAGCGATTTTGGAAATATTGCAGCTTCTACAACTAGGTTTGTTTTCGAAAGCGGAACATTTTTCAAATGCAAAAAGTTAGTGTACTGCGGGTCGCCTGTAATTACAAAGTCTGGAATAACGCCTGCATTTATCACAGCTCTCGCGGCGGTATCAACTGCAATCACCAACACGTTTTCAAGCGGTATCCTTGAAAGCAATTTGAGGTCAGTATCTAAACTCGGACCGCCTGCAAAAATTAACGCAAGCGATTTTGGAAAGCGGTTCTTTAAATATAAAAGTGAATATATCTGAAGCTCTCTGGGACTATTCATTTGCAGTCGCTTTGTATTTTCAGATTCCGAGCAAATAAATAAAAAGTTTTTTACAAGATTTTGAAACCACTGCTTAAAGAATTTTTTTGCAGTGTTCGCATTTATTTCACGTCGAGCTTTGTTACGTTTTGCAAGCGATTTAAACTCGCCATACCATGCAGGCTGCACGGCTTCACTGCTACGTAAAAAAAACTGCGACAGTTCCGCATTGGTTGCAGCTTCGTTTGTTTGTAAAAAGTTCACTACATCAATAGGCTTTAAACCAATTAGCAAAGTTAATTGTACATGGGAAAAAACAGTATCCAAATTTCTACTTGCCAAAAATGCCAAGAAAACAAATACATCAGGCTCTACAATAACAACTGGTGTGTCATTGCATTTTTTTAAAAATGCTTCAACGTGATAACCAAGCCCCAAACCAAAAAAAACACAGCCAGATTTTATTTTATCGCTTTCAAAAAAACTTTCTTTAATAATTTCATTTGCTTCTGAAAGCGAATCGTATTTTGAGTGAAGATATTTTCCTCGCACAATCAACGTATTTGCAAAATGATTTTTTTTGCACTGCTGCATTTCGTAAGTATCAGGAATTATTTTGAAAAGTTTTTTTGCCGCCACATCGCTATCAATGTTCATCACACGTGCAAGTTCTGGAAATCTTTTGTTAAAAAGCTTTATATTATGAGCGACAATTTCAAAATTAAACTGCATATAGTTTTATCAAACCTCAAGCTAAAATAATCGTGCAGACTCCGTTTCTATTGCAGCGTTACAATTCCAGTTACAAAAGCTATGTGGAACAATCTACTTAAAACCAAAATAAAACAAATAGCTAAACTCCAAAATAATTACCTCGAAGCAATAACTATTTCAAATGCTTCATTTCGGCACATAACACGGCAAAGCCTGCGGTAAAATCTGCATCATAAACAGCAACCGAATCATCAACCGTAATTTTATGCTTTGTAAAATTCCAAATTCCTTTTACGCCTTTTTCTGTCAAAAATGTAGCAAGCTTTTGAATATCGGAATTATAACTCAATGTCAAAATTGCAATACTTGGACGCAGAGTTTCAAGCTTATCCTGTAACGCCTCGATGTCAAAAATTTCTAACTCGCCTATTTTTTTTCCAATCTTTTTTTTATCGTTATCAAAGACAGCAACAATTTCCAATCCGCATTTTTGAAATTCTTTATGCAAAAGAATTGCCTTTCCTAAATTTCCAGCTCCCAATAAAAATGCAGACTTAGGTTTATTCCACGTTAAAAAATTGTTTATTTCTAAAATAACTTCTTGCGTTTTATAACCACGCTTCGGAATACCCTTTAGTCCTGTAAACGCCAAATCCTTTCTCACCTGAATCGATGATGAACCGAGCTGGCTCGCAATGTCTGTACCAGAAATAAACTCTTTGCCTTCACGCAAAGCCCCTTCAGCCAAATGCAAATAAGCTGGCAACCGCTCATACGTCGGTGTAAATTCAAGTTTCGATTTTGTCATCTCTCACCTCGCAAAATAAAACTTAATAACGAGCATTATATCACTAAAAAACATATTTGTCAATATTTTTTATCAAAACAACAATATATAAATTACAAAAAGTATTTTCAAAAAAAATATTTTATGAAATTAGAATATGCATTTGATTAGCGGGTTTATAGTCAAACATTATAGTGAGGATAATTATTTTTACTTGTAGATTGTTTCTCAGTTTCGCTTCCAAAACGACAAAAACCATCAATCCTCGCCTTTTGATAAAGTCTGCGGTTGATGGCTTTTAATAAAGATATGTGATTAGAGAAAGCAAGCTACTAAAACTAAAAGTTTTTCGCAAGCTTACCGTAAAAAAGGCAAGCAGCAATGGCTTGCCTTAATGTGTTTAAGCGAGGTTCCGCTTTATTTGTCGCTAAACAATTCCTTTAATTCTTTTTCGTAAAGTCCAGGGATTTTGTTTCGCATAACTTCCGTTTTTATCGAAAGTTCAACGCCAACTTCAAATCGTTTGCTTAAAAGCTTAAATTTGCCAATCATTTCAAACATCTTAAAACCGTTTTTTGCAGAAATTAAACCGCGTATTTCGGAAGCGTATAGATTTTGAACTTCATCGCTTAAAAGCACTTCATCAAAGTCTGTGTAGCTGATATTGTTTTCTTTTAGCCACTGCTTGAGTGAAACGTCATCAACGACAATGAGGGCAGCCAAATTACGTTGATCTTGACCAACTACAACTGCGGTATTTATCAACTGGGATTCCTGCAACTTCATTTCAATCGGGACAGGCTCTATATTTTCACCGCCTCTCAAAACAATTGTATCTTTTACGCGACCTCGAAGAACCAAATCGCCATCGATTGTCAGTAAACCGATGTCGCCAGTTTTAAACCAACCGTCTGGAGTTAACACAGCCTTCGTTTTTTCTTCGTCACGGTAATAGCCTTTCATGACGGTGTCGCCCTTAATCCAGACCTCGCCTTCAACACCTGGTGGCAACTCCTTATCCTCAGCGTCAACAATTTTTGCGGTAAGGCATGCAATAGGTTTCCCGACAGTCCCAGAAATCGGATGATGCATATCGCGACAGCAAATAACTGGAGCGGTTTCCGTTATACCGTAGCCTTCGCAAAGGTTGAACCCAGCAGCGGCAAAAAACATATCCACATTGCGCGGAAGAGCCGCACCACCTGATACACCGCCACCATTCTTAAAGTTTTTGCCAAACTTTACGCGTATATTGCGGAACACCAACAAGTCTGCAAGTAAATAAAAAGGAAACAAAAATACAACTGGAAAGAAAGCCGAAAGCGGCTGCGTAATTCGCTCGCTCTTTTTTAACTTGCACCAACGGCCAGCAAGTTTTATCTGTCTCTCTTTCCAAAATGTTCCGATTGCAACAGCAGCTTGGAAAATTTTATACTTTATACCGCCATTCTTTTTCATCATTTTGAAAATAGCATCATAAATGGCTTCCCAAACCCGTGGCACAGACGGGAATACGTATGGATTAGCTTTTGCAAGGTCAGGCAGCAAAACACTTGCAATCGGTGAAGAATAGTAAATCGCGGCAGCACAATAAATAACCAAAAACTCGCACTCGCGCTCAAAACTGTGCCAAATCGGCAATACCGAAATCGCACTCCGTCCTGGTGAAATGAGAATAATCTTTGCAAGCTCTGGCATCTGTGCAACAAAGTTTTTGTGCGTAAGCATTACGCCTTTCGGAAGCCCAGTTGTTCCGGAAGTAAAAATAATTGTCGCAAGGTCATCGCTTTCGCCTTTGAGCATTTCTTTATCTGGAGCATTTTTTTCAAAGTCTTTTTTTCCAAGCTCCATTATCTCATTATAAGGTACAACTTTAATGCCCTTCGTATCTGACGGAATTTCAAAATCATTAATTGTAATAACCGTTTCCAAAAGCGGGCAAGAATCTTTCGCTTGGATAATTTTAGTGAATGCGTTTTGTGTTTCGGCAATAACTATCTTGCACTCAGTAATCGAAAAAATATGCTCCAACTCACCAACCGTTGAATCGGTACCACGCGGAACATCAACCATTCCAGCAGTCAAAATCCCAAGCGTGCATACCATCCATTCTGGGCGGTTATCCATAATCACACCGATTTTTTGTCCACGGACGCAGCCTTTACTCATAAGCCCAGATGCAAAAGTCAGCACGCGGTTATAAAGCTCTTCGTACGTGATAGGCTGAAAATTCTTGTTTTCATCTTTGTAGTACTGTGCAGCATATTTTGGATATTTCAAAAAAGTTGCACGTAAAACTTGCGGTACTGTTTTTATTTCCATAAAACGTATCTCCTGTAAAACTAATTTTTCGAAAATGTTACCTCTGTTTCGGCTTTGTCGGAATTCAAAAGCCTAAGCTCATTTTCGTTGATTTTTTTCAAATAGATTGCAGGGGTTTTCCGCATCTGCCACAGCTCGATAACGCCATCTTTGCGGACAATCTGTGCCGGAAAGTCTTCGCCGTTTATCGAAAGCGTTGCCGTTGCATCATCCAGAAACGTAATCACCATCTTGTCACCATACACATCGGCAGTATACGTTCCACGAATCGAGTTACAGCCGACGAAGGCAAACACACAACAAATCAAAATAAGTCGTTTGCAAAATCTAGTCATAGTAACGAGTATACAAAAAAAATATAAAAAATCAAGACTCCACATTTTTCTCAAATTCAAGATAACCTAAAAAAAAGGTTCATCGAGTGGAAAGCTAAAAACTGACGCTTTTACACTTTCTAACACTGTCATTAAAATGCAATGCCGTGTTAAAATAAAATCTGAGTGGAGAATGTTTAACATGAAATGATTGCGTAAAATGGCTGGCTGTAACTAAGCCATTTTTTAGTTTTCGCGAAAACTAAAAAATGTAAAACTGCAAAATAGAATTGTGCGGCTTTAAGCAATAGCCTAGCGTATTGAGTTTGTGACACATGATGGCAACCGAAGGTTGCCCGTGAATTAAGTATTCGGTGAATGAAGATAGCAAAGATAAAACGCTGGCTTGCTTTTTTTACTGCGACAAGCTATAATGGGCGGAAGGCTTGCAAACTTTTGTGAACCTATTTTTTTGATTGGGTAAAATTATGATGAAAAAAATTATCTTTGTTTTTTGTGCCTGCGTGTTCGCAGCAAATGTTTCAGCATCGGGTATTTTCGATGTTTTTCGTGCGAATAATAATGGCTCTGGAGTCACCGAAGCCTATGCGAATGATAACAAAAAAAATGCAATCGCAAGTTCAGATGAGATGAATGAGCGTGCCGATGAAAACGTTGAAAAGTTTGAATCTGTTTATAAAGAACTTTTGGAAAATTATGTTGATGTTCTTGACCCTGATGTTTTGTATAAGGGTGCAATGGAAGGAATGTTCAACACACTCAATGACCCTTACAGTGAATATTATGAAAAAGCTTCATCGCAGGGCATCAGTTTGCAGGATACGCTTGTCGGCTCTTTTGGAGGAGTCGGCGTAACAATTCAAAAGCCAGCAAAGTCAACCGAGGAAAAGCCCGCATACGTTGAAGTTATGAGTGCAATTGATGGAACGCCCGGAGCTAAAGCTGGATTGCAGCCGGGAGATTATATTACCGAAATCGAAGGCACGCCGACTGACGAGATAACTATGGAAGATGTTCTCAAAAAACTGCGAGGTCAAGTCGGCACAAAAGTAACGATAAAAGTCTTGCGTGGAAAAAATATGACCTTTAATCTAACTATCACGCGAGCAAGAATTGAAGTGCCGACTGTCAAGTATACCATGTTTGATAATCAAATCGGTTATATTAAGCTTTTGGAATTTAATCCAAACTCCACGCCGAAAATTCGTGAAGCCTATAATGCTTTGGAAAAACAAGGATGCAAAAAAATTATTTTTGATTTACGCAATAACGGAGGCGGACTTCTCGATGCTGCTGTAAGCTCTGCAAGTTTTTTTATTAGTAGTGGCGTTGTCGTTTCAACTGACGGACGCATGAAAAACTCAGTTGTAACATTTAACGTTGACCGCTTTGCATATCACTTGCCGTCTTCCGTTCCTGTTGTAACACTCATTAACTCAGGCTCAGCAAGTGCTTCGGAAATTTTAGCTGGAGCTCTCAAAGACAACAAACGAAGCATTCTCGTCGGAACGACAAGTTACGGCAAAGGCGTTGTGCAAATGGTGTGGGACTTAAACGAAAAAGAAGCTTTCAAGTTTACTACAGCTCGTTATTACACGCCAAGCGGTGCGAACATTCACAAACGCGGCATTCCTGCCGACTACGAAGTTGCATTCCCTGAACCAATTGAAAGCGAAGTTGAAGAATTTGCACGCCTTTATGACAAAGGACAAACTGTCTTGGATAATTTTGCAAGGTCAAAAGAAAATATTTCAACCGCTGAAATCAAAGCCTTTGCAAAAAAGCTCCAAGCCGAATATAAAATCCGACTTGAACTTTTGGAGCTTGCTGTAAATAACCGCGTCAACAATTATCAAAGCGGACTTCACCTAAACACGGAGTTTGACCCGCAACTGAAAAAAGCAGTCGAGCTTTTGCGAACAACCGACGTCAACGCACTTGCAGCAAAAGCAAAAACCGTCGCTGAATTGCAGGAAATACAGGAAGCCAAAAAAGACAAAGCTGGCAAATAACCGCTTTCACAAAACTAACGCATGAAGCAATTTATTGTTGAACACGTCTTTGCACCAACTCCCGAAATCTCACTTTCGGGACGAGCATACAATTACCTGATTCGCGTCAGGCGACATCGCAATGGCGACTGCATCGAGTTAGCATTTCCAAACGGAGAAAAACTAGCTTACACGATTGTCGAAATTGACTCGACAAAAAAAGTAATTCTGTTATCAAAAGCTACAGATGCTGAAAACGTAAAAGGTGATAAACAGGTAGGAGCGAGCCAATCTGAAAAAGCGAAGACGGAAAAAACCGAAAGCTTTTCGCCTTTTACTCCGATTGTTTTATTGCAATGGATGCTTAAAACCGCCAAGATGAATACGGTTATCCGTCAGGCAACTGAAGTCGGTGTGCGGTATATTCTGCCAGTTTTCGGAGAGTTTTCCGTTGTGCAAAAACAACACGACGGAGCGTCTTTGCGTTATGAGCGAATCATAAAGGAAGCTCGCCAGCAATCTGACTCGCCCGTGCCAACCGAAGTTTTACCAGCGTGTTCTTTGAATGATGCAATTAAAACTTTGGCAAAAATTATTCCGAGAGACAAAGGCGAACTTTCGCCTCGCATCGTAAAATTATACTGCACAGAAAAAAATGTAAATACTGACAGTTTACTGCCGATTTTTAAAAAGCCTGCTGATGCGGTGATTTTAGCCATTGGTTGCGAGGGCGGAATTTCCTCAAATGAATATGCTTTGTTGGAACAAAATGATTTTAAACCTTGCCATTTTCAAACGAATATTTTGAGGGCTGAAACTGCAAGTTTATATGCGTTGGCTGCGGTTCAAACAATGCAAAATGAACTTAACCAAATACAAAATTCACCGCTAGCCAGCGGACTAATTTAAGGAGCTATTGATGAGTACTGAACGAATAAATTTAATGGGTGTGCCACTTGATATTTTGCACGAAGAAGATATTGATAGTGTGGTAACTTCGCTTTTGCAAAAGGAAGGTGTTCAGCAAGTTGTGTTTTTGGACTTGTGGAGTTTTTTAAAAGCTCGCAGGCATAACGATTTTCGCACGCTTGTTTTAAATGCTAGTTTAGTTCTCCCCGTTTCAAAAAGCTTAATATCAGCAGCAAAGTTTTTGAAGCTCGCCGTCCCAGTACGTCGCCGCCCGTTTGATGTAATCATTAATTTTTTAACAGTTTTGGAATCGCACTTTATGTCTGTGTACTTGTTGGGCGGCAGAAAAGAAACGCTAGCGATTGCCGAGCGGAATGTACGAAGTACTTTCCCGTCGCTCAAAGTTGTAGGGCGATTTACAGGCTATTATCCGAAAACGCTTGAGCGTGATATTGTTACGGCAATTGCAAAAGCCGAACCTAAGCTAACCCTTGTTTCAAGCGGTATTAAAGGCGGTGCTCAGTGGATAAACAAAAACCGCGAGCATTTTTATTCTGGAATTTTTGTTTATGACAAAGATATTTTTGATATTTTCGCAAAGACAAAACGAGCTGTTTCCGAAAAGACTTTCAATAAAGGCTATGAGTATTTGGAAAAAGTTTTTAAAAATCCTTTTCGGCTTTTAAATGTGTTTCGATTTTTGCGGTTTAAGCTTTTGGTGCTTTTTTGTCGTCTTTTAAAAAAGAATAATTAGACCAATACAACATATTTCTGCTTCGTTTTGCACTTGAAAAAAGTTATACTTTTGTTTATAATTAGCTCATGAAAGACAATATTATAAACAAGTGGATTAAATCATTTTTGCTACTTTTCATTTTGGTTTTTGTAACACAAAGTGCATTTGCCGAATTGCGAACGATTGACACAAAGTATTTTTCGATTGTGTACGAAAGCACGTCTTCGGAGAAGAGTGCACAATTTTTAGCTCACCATGCTGATAGCATCGCCGATGAAGTTTGTGCATACTTTAAGGTTAAATCTGAAAAGTCTAGGCTGCCGATTTTTCTAAAACCGTACGAGGAAAACTTGAACGGCTATTATACCTCGTCGCCGTATCGGCACATTGTTATTTACGATACTCTTCCGACAGATAATGTTCTCGCGAATAATACCGAAAATTTGCTGTCAGTTTTTAAGCACGAGTACACTCACGCGGTTACTATGAACTCGATTTTTGCGTCGACGTTTCCGCTTGCAATGCGTGAAGGAATGGCTGTTCTTTCCGAAAGTGTAAACGGAGAGGGACGATTAAACGATGAGGCGACTTTGCAAATTATAAAGCAAGCAAAAATTGACGGCAAAGAAATTCGATGGAACGATATAGATATGCGAGACACGTATCCGACAGGAAAGTTAGGATATATATACGGAGGTGCGTTTTCAAAGTTTTTAACCGAAGTGTATGGCGTTGAAAAATATGCAGCGTTTCTCAAAATGCATCCGAAGTGGTTTACAACGCGTAATTTTAAACTTGCATTCGGGAAAAGTATCAATGAACTTTTTGCAAACTTTATCGACACAATTTCGATTCCTGAAAATATTGTGGAGCCAAATTATTTTTTGAATACAGAAAAAGTTTCGCTTTATGGTGCAACGGCAAGTTGGAAAGATAAACTTGCTTTGTTTGATAAAAACGAAAATGCAGTTTTCTTATATGATGCAAATACATTGAAAAAACAAAAATTATTTTCCATCAATCGAAGTGTTTATCATCTCGCATTTTCGAAAGATGGAAACTTTCTTGCGGTTTCATCGTTCAAATCTAAAAACGGTGGTACTGTTTCGGAAGTTTCAATTTATGATGTGAAGCGTAAAAAATTCTTGTCGGAAAAATACACATCGCTGCGTTATGCAAGTTTTACTGACGATGCACAATCTTTAGTTGCAGTTCGCAGCATAAGTCAAAATGCAGCACTCGTTTTAATTAACCGAACAACAAAAGAGGAGAGTGTTAAGTTTGCTTGTTCGCATGATATGACTTATACAAACATATATGAAACGATTGCTGTGAGCGATAATACTTATGCTTGTGTTGCTGGCAACGGAGTAAACCGCGATATAGTTTTTGTTTCGGCTGACGGTAAAATCGAAAAGCTGAAATTGCCTGTTGCTGCGAAAAGTATTTCGGGCTTAACTAATATTCATTCACAAGCTGGTGCATTTAGCTTTTCATATATTTTGGATAACAGTTTAGTTAGAATGGCATACGGCAATTATAAAACAAAGTCGCTTTTTATTTTGGATAAAGATATTTCAGGCGGCACAAATACTCCTGCATTTATCGAAAGAAGCGAAAACGGTACAGAGGCAAAACGCTTCGTTACTGTTTCAAGACACCTTGACTATGATGCTTTGTGTACGCTTGACCAATCTGAAATGCTTGCGACGAGTTATGCAACGGAAGCAATTGAGATTAAGCCACTCCACACACCAGAGCCTGATTTTGCCTCAAAGCCATATAACCCGATAATGAAAATGTGGGTGCCGTCTAT
Organism: uncultured Treponema sp.; assembly: GCA_937890985.1. GTDB lineage: Bacteria > Spirochaetota > Spirochaetia > Treponematales > Treponemataceae > Treponema_B. The sequence continues at coordinate 19,234 of CALAEM010000023.1, forward strand.
TTCGCCTTATTTTTCAATCGGCACAGCAATGCAAAATACAAGTTACGGTTTGAAATTTTCTTCGCAAGATGTAATAAACCGATTGTTTTATAGTTTCGCAGTTGCAATTATGCCTGTACCAACTTTTGCACAGCTTGAATTTACTGGAGGTTTAAATCTCAAAGGCAACACGCTGAGCTTATCTGTATATGACACAACGAAGGTAATTAAGAACCAGTTAAACGGAATACGCAGTACAGGTTTCGGTTTTAAAAACAAAAACACTGTTATGTCAAAGAATACTGCGATTGCCTTTGATACAAGCATTAACTCAACGTGGTTTGCACCAATTGATTTAACGCTCAAAAATGTGTACAAACAAAAATACACAGATACAGTTATCGCTGCAAGTCAAGCAGTTTCGGTTTCGAGCTTTATCAATCGCGAACGCCTTCGAAGTGGATTTTTTGCAAAGGACACTTACGGTGTTAGCAACGACTTTCAAGTAACGGCAGGCTACAACGTGCAAAAACAAATTACCGCAGTGCAGGTGCAAGACTTGCTGACGCTTAAAATGCCAGTGCTGCCTTTGACGTTGCAGCTCGCAGGCAGCGTCGGATATAACGCACGACTTAATCCAATCACTGGAACTTACAGCTTTGAGAATTCACTTGGGAGTCTTGCTGAATCGTACCTTCCAACTATGGCAGAACACTCTACCTTCTATCAAAAGCAGTCGGCAGAAAAATTTAATTATGCAGTCGGAGGAAAAGCAACGCTCCGAGTATTCAGCGTTGAAATACAAAAAGGCAGTGCGTGGTTGCCGATTTGCTATAACCGTTTCAACATCGACATCGGCTATAAGTCCGTGTTCAACAAAGGACTTAAAGGCAAAATGGAATTTTTGCAATCAGTGTTTACAGACCTAAGTGTTTCAATTAGTGGAGTTGCAAATATCGGATTTTCGTATTCTCATCCAATTGTCAAAGGTGCAAAAATAGGTGCATTTTCTCTTTTATTTAATTTAGAACTTTAAGCAGAGCACCTTTTTGTATTGTTGCATTTGATTGAAAGTTAATCCTTAAAATTTTTTGCACACTAAAGCTTATCCACAGGGCGAATTAAAATCCATACGGATTTTAATTCGCCCAACTTGTGTCCGATGATATCTACTATATTACCCAACATTGCACCAGTGTTTCGTTGCAAGTATGTTTTTAGACATTTGCACGAACCTTTATGTGTTACAATTTGTTTTATAAAAATACTGCTTCACGTAAATTAACTTTTTTAGTTTTTATTTAAATGTCAAAATATTTTTCGTAGCATGAAGTTTCAGAAACAAAAGCATTACAATATAAGCTACAAGTTTTTTACGAGCCCGTTGACTTGTATTTTAAAACTCCGAGTCGCCAGAAAAGATATGCAGGAAGCAAAAACAAAAATGAAAGAAGCGGTAAAAAGGCGAGAGCGGGATTTTTGTATTTGCCAAATAAAAACAAAAGCGGATAATACTGAAAAAGAGCATAAGGAATTATAAATGTGCAAAAGCGTAAAATTTTATTTCCGTATATTGAGATAGGATATGAGGCAAATTCTCTAGCCCCATCGGTAAAGATATTCATAAACTCAAGACTTTGTATTGTAAAAAAAGAAATAGCGGCGTAGATTAAAAACAAACCAGTGAACACTGCTATTCCGCCCAATAGCATCGTTACAATTGTAAAAATCTTTAACACGGACCAATCTATATTTCCGAATCTTAAACCATAAAAAAATAAGATGATGGCGGAGAATAATCTTCCTATTCTTGAAAATTCAAATTTACTTCCCAAAACTTGAAGTGGCAAATTACGCGGGCGCAAAAGAAGTCTATCAAAGTCTCCGGTTATAATCAATGCAGAAAACGTATCAAAGCCTCTTGCGTAACTTTCAGTAATTGCAAAACTCAACTGCATTATTGAATAACAAAATATAACTTCGTTAAATGAAAAACCTTTTATCGACTGAAAGCGTGCAAATAAAAAATAAATAGCTGCAATACTATTGCAGGTTACGAGAAATTGTCCAAAGCATGACAAAAAAAATGAAGCCTTGTATTGCATTGTGCTTTTTAGAAGAACACCTAGATATTTAAAATAAAGTTTTAAGCCATTCATAATTATCCTAAATTTTAATTTAGCCTCCTTGCACCACAAGTTTTTTTTCTGCTGCCTTTGCAATAATTTTTCCCAACGCAAATAAAACGAAGAGCCAGAAGACTTGCAAAATTATTTTTCTACCTGCGTCGGCTGGTGAAATATCATAAGAAAAAATTCGCAAAGGTATGTTTTGAATTCCTGTAAATGGAGAAAATTCTAAAACCTTTTTTATTGCTTCGGGAAAAAATGGAATAGGGATTATCTGTCCCATGAGCATCTCGGAGGCTGATAAAAATACTATTTGAAGCCCTCTGGGAGAAACAGTAAAAAAACAAAGCACATATATCAGGCAGGTAAAGGCTGCTGCCGTGCAAAGTCCCAATATCATCGACGCTATAAATACAAAAAAGGTAAAAAAGTCTGGCATCATCAAACGGTAAGGCTGAGGTAAAATTGAGGCAATTATTAAAATCGGAAAACACCTTAAAAGACCTCTTGCAAGTCTTAATGCAACCGAGCGGGCAAACCAAAGATTGTATATGTTTATCGGTTTGGACATTTGATATGCGATGGAGCCTGAAACAATCGAATCGGTTATATCGCTTTCAAATGACCACATTGCAAAAAACGCCAAGAAAGCTTGCTGCATCCAAATGTAAGAAACAAATGCTGAAAAACCCATCGGAAAATTTTCAGGCGATGATTCATAAAAGGCTTTAAATAAAATGATGCTTAAAGTTCCCCAAGCAAATTGAGTTGAGATGCCAGCAAGAGCTGCTGCCCTGTATTGTAAATTTGCGATAAAGCGTATTTTAAAAAATGAAAGATATTTTTTCATAAGTTACAGCTACTTAGCAATGCGTTTGATAAAATTGAGCAAGGCTTTCATCCAAAGATAAAGAATCCTTTTTAATATCATTTAATGTTCCATCCAAAAGAATCCGGCCTTTGTCTATTAAAATAATACGCTCGGTAATTGCTTCGATATCCTGCATGTCGTGAGTTGTTAAAATAATAGTCGTGTTATTTTTTTTGTTCAGCTCCGAAATAAATTTTCGCACCGTCAATTTTGAAATAGCATCAAGTCCGATTGTCGGTTCATCTAAAAAAAGAATTTTAGGACTGTGCAAAAGAGAAGCCGCAATTTCGCACTTCATCCTTTGACCGAGTGAAAGCTGCCGTGCAGGTGTTTTTACAATTTCCTTTAAGTCCAAAAGATTTATCAGCTCGTCCAAATTGTTTTGAAAAAGATTTTGAGGCACAGAATAAATATCCTTCAAAAGCTCAAAGGAATCGATAACAGGAATATCCCACCAAAGCTGAGTTCGTTGCCCAAAAACAACGCCAATATTTTTTACATATTCCACTCGCTTTTTCCACGGAACAAGACCCGCAATCTCGCAAGCTCCAGAATCAGGTGTAAGTATTCCGCAAAGCACTTTTATAGTCGAGCTTTTTCCAGCTCCGTTCGGACCGATGTAACCTACAGTTTCCCCTTCGCTAATCGTAAAAGAAATATCGTTTAAGGCTTTTATATATTCGTAGTCCCGCTTAAAAAGAGACCTTGCCGCTTCTTTTAAGCCCTTATTTCTTTTTGCAACCTTGTACGTTTTACAAATATTTTGAACCTTAATCATTTTTCTTCCATAAAAATTTTTGCAGCAAATATCAATTTACGAAAAAACTTTTTTCAGTGCTTTCGTGAGGGGCAGAATAATATCATAAAAAATAAATTTAGTCAAGTAAATATTAAAAATCAAGTTTACTAAAAAGCTTTTATCTTCTATATTCATAATTCATATATTTTCATTCACCGAAAGTGCAACCGATGTGGAGCCTTAAAATCCTTGCAAGAATTTTAAGGCTCCTAACATGTTAAAATACATTTTAGGAATACGCAAATTGCTCAACCACCACGATATTTGCGAGCTGTTGACAATAAAGTTTAAATATGCTATGATATGCTTATGAGAATGGATAACGACTGCGATATACTAAGTAGAAAGGCTTGGTATGTATGTATGTATGTATGTATGTATGTATCGCCAGCAATTGCTATAAATTAACTTCCGATTTTTTATTTCCATCACAAATACAAATTTTATCTAACAAAATAAATTCCTTTTTCACATTTGCCTTTTATAAAAAGGCTCAATCTTTCTTTTGTTTTAAATCCGAGTTCTCGGTTTTAAATATTTTAAACTACATTCATACGGAGGTTAAACTATGAATCGAAAGTTAAAATGGATTGCAAGTATCTTACTTGCATGTGGTTTATTTGCGTGTAAACATGGAAAGGACAGCGGTCAAAAACAGGAACCGACAAAGCCTGAAATTACGCTTAGTATACAGGCTGGAAGCGATAAAGTTTCCGAAGCCTCTTTACAAGGCGGCGTTCCTTACACAATCAGCAATGTGTTACAAGCAGCTGGTAAAAAACTGACTGTTACTCCTGCATTGAAAAATGCTACTAACGCGACTGAAGAAATCAAAGCGGAAATTACCGAGCCAGCATCTACACCGCCGCTTACGGTAACGAAAAATGCCAGCGGAGTTTTTGAACTCGGTTTTACAAACGTAACTGAAAGCACGCCCGTGAAAATAAAGTTTTATACTGAAACAACAAACCTTGAAAAAATCATTTCGTTTACGCTTTTGCCTGAACCAGTTATAAACGACTTTGAGCTTGCGGAAACATCAGGGGCATTCGGTATTGGGGCAAAACAAAAAATTAAAGTTACGCCTATTTATTCCGACGCAAAAAAGTACTTTGGGCTATCTGCACAAGAGCTTAACGTCGTTACACCGAAACCAGCATTCTCGTTTACATCGGACAACAATGCTGTGGTCGAGGTGGACAGCAACGGATTGTTTACTACAAAGGTACAGGGTTCGGCAAAGATTACGGTTACGCTTGGAACTACACCGCCTGTTGCTAAAGATTACACTGTAACCGTAGAAAATGTAACTGCACCGAACGAGCTCCTTGTGCAAAATCCTACGTCAACCGTTCAAAATGCATTCAATTTGAAAGTCGGAGATAACGTTACTATAAGGCTTGTGGCAAATCCTACTAATGGGTCTTTGATCCTGCAAAACGGTTTTAGCTGCGATAATACTTCAATTGCAAAAATTGCACCAGTTAGCGGTACTACAGATAAGTACACTATAACAGCACTTAAAAACGGTACTGCAAATTTTAGTGCAATTTCAAAGTATAATTCTGAGCTAAAAATAAATATTAAAGTTACGGTCAGCTCGGAAGTTTTAACAGGGCTTACAGTAACGCCTAATCAAAAAACGCTGACTGTTGGAGAAACTTTTCAGCTATCGGTTACAGCTGCACCTGCGTCCGCTTCAAATTCAGTAACTTGGGCAAGTAATAATTCCGAGGCAGTTTCTGTTGATGAATACGGTCTTGTTACTGTGCATAAAGAAGCTGCTACACCTGTGCTAATTACTGCTCGTTCAAAGGTAGACGACACCAAAAAAGCGGTTTCTATAATTAAGGTTGCAAAAAAAGCACAAAGTATTTCGCTTGATAAAACATTGCAGGAAAGTTTGGTTGGCGAAAAACCAACTTTTACGGCAACGGTATCTCCTTCCGATGCAAGCCAAGACGTAAAATGGACGCTTAGCGATACGAACTTGGCATCGCTTAATACGGCAATCGGAACAAATGTTGAGTTGACTTGCAAAAATACTGGTACATTGAAACTTACTGCAACGGCTGTTTCAAACCCCGAAGCGAAAGCCGAAGCAACCGTATACATAGTCAACAAAAAAGTAACAGGCATTGTTTTCTATGATGAAAAAGGTGAAAAAATCACTACTGAGCAAGACCTTGTAACAAATACAAACGACAATGTTTTCTACTTTGCGATTGAGCCGAAAGACTATTCTTACTGGCAATCTGCAAACCAAGAATATACGCTTGAGTGCAGTTCCACTAACATAACCATAAATGAAAGTGAACCATCATCGTATTTGTATACAAAAAAGCTAACCATTTCTGTGGGCAATTTGGAAAAAACGGATACCGTTACCATTACTTCAAAAGTAAACCCGTTAATGAAAGCTATATTGAGCATAAAAGCTGCAACAAAAAAAGTTACTTTAATCGAAGTGCCGAATAAAACTGTTTTCCTCGGCGAATCAGGTGCAAAAATGACTGCAACAGTAACACCGAAGCAGGCTTTGCAAACTGTTAAGTGGTCTTGCGACAATCCGTCGGTAGCGTATGTAGATGAAAATAGCGGCGAAATTACTCCTGTCGGAAAGGGAACGGCAACAGTTACAGCAACCGCTCAAGACGGTTCAGGCATAACTGGAAGCGGTACACTGACCGTTAGAGAAGCTATCACGAATTATACGGTAAATTGGACAAGCACGAATATTACTTATTACGGAAAAGAAGGGATAACTTTTAAAGTTACGCCGAACCCAGCCGATGGGTATGCAAACTTTACTGCAACTTGCGACAATACCGATGTGAGTATCAAAAAGGAAGACGATTTCACCTTTAGTGTAACCGTACGCAACAAAGAAGCGAAAACAGCAACAAGTACTATCACAGTGAAAGCAGGGGGCACTTCCATAGCTGATAAGACGCTATCTGTAAGTGTAAAAAGTAATGAAATTACGAGTATCAATACATCTTTCTATACAGCGACATGGAAAAAGATGTACAAAAATGAAACGAAAACAGTTCCTCTAAGTGCTTTTATTGCTGACTCAGGACATCCTGATATGTCGCTTTTAGATATCAAAATCATGAGCGGTACAAGGGATAAAACATGGTATTTTGATACCGCATCTCTTGCGGAAGGTACGCTAAAAATTAAGCGAGGCTATGAAGGCTATTATGGCAACGAAGAGCGTTTAACGGTGAAGGTAACAAAGAAAAGCGGTGCTAATCTTGGCTCGGTTGAGTTGACGATATACGATAACGTCGCAGAAATTCAAAATGTTTCGTGCAGGTCAACTGAAACAACAATCGGCGACGAGTATAAACCTCGTGTATCGGTGACCTTAGTTGAGATGCAAAATGTATATAAAAAATTTGCTATTACCGAAAAATCCTATATGTATGGCATACCTACATCGGATAACCTTGAAAAGGCTGTTTACGAGCGTGATAGTCGGCTCGAGGCTGTCATAACACTAACACCGAAAGCCCACACGGAGGGTGTGCCAAAAACCTTCTATGTGTTCCCGATTGACCCGAAAACAGGCGAGGCTGTAACTGATGACACTTCAAAAACCTTCCGGCTTACAATTTGGGAAAAGGCTACGGGGATTGAGCTTTCAGGTGGAAATTTTGACATTATTAAATTGCAATCAGGCGGTTATGATATTAGGCTCCAGAACTTAGTACATAACCAACCAGCTGGAACCTATTGGTTTTATGCAAAAATCATTCCAGAATATTCAAAACCCGTGGAGTTGAACGTTGAAAAACTTATAAACCAGTATGCTTTGAAGAATATTGAGTGGAATTTGCAAAGCGACGGACGAACTAAAATATCTTTTGGTACATATAAAAGTGGTATTGGGGTGGCTGAAGAAGATACTTTACTTATATACCTTAATGATACTATAAAAACTACATTGAAAGTTAAAATTAATTAATTTTTTCAAAAGTAGAAGTATCATTTTCCTGCAAGTTTCTTGACTGAAGCTTGCAGGATTTTTTTGGAGAAATGAACAACATTCGCTGCATTTATGCAGGTTTTTATGCTCAAATTGAGAATAATCCCTAGTTTTTCTTCCAGTTTTTCTCGCAATAGCCACCGTTGGAAGAAAGCACGCGTAAATACTTAGCAGCAACCTCTGATTTCGACAAATCTTCCGAGCTTATGTCGGCACATTTAGTTAAGTAATTGCCATCATTATACACAACCCAGCCGTCTGGCTTGGCAAAAGTTACGCTAACCAATTTACTACACTCGGAAAAAGCCCGCCGCCCTATTTTAGTTACGCTTCCAGGAAATTTTACGCTAGTTAAGTTCTGACAATTGTAAAAAGCACATCCGCCTATTACTGTAAGGCTTGTACATCTAGATAAGTCTACACTCGTTAAGCCATTACACTCCAAAAAAACATAGTCACATATTTCGGTGATGCCTTCAGGAATTATTATTTTACCTTTGGGTTGGTCACTGTTATAGCCAGTGCCTTCTGATGTGAGTTTAATCGCATTGTCTATAATATTGAACTTTGCATAGTTGGTTATTGCATAAATTGTAACGTTCTCAGTTATAGCATAATTATCGGTAAGCTTTTCACCGTTTTCATCCCCAAGTCGCCACTCATAAAATTCATAATCGCCGCCTTGCCAGTCGGAGTGCAAACTTACTTTACCTTGCACCAAATCTTTTATCTGCTGCCAAGTTTTAGCATAATCTATTTTTATAGTATTATCCGATGATACAACTGTTCTTTCATCGCCATTCACTATAACTTTTAAACTTTGCAGTTTTGAAACGGCAAACACAGTTTTGCTTTCGTTAAATACATAATCATCAGCTAAATCGTCGCCACTTTCACCGTTTAGCCTAAACCCAGCCGCACCATAGTTTTCATTGTAAGTTACTTGTGCATTAGCTTTAATCTCGCCCCACGAGGAACCTTTTTTAGCTTCAAAAGTTGTCGGTGCGTTGACTTTTACGTTATAATCGCCTTTCACCGTGATTGTTACTTTTTCAATCTTCGTTTCAGCAGTTGGCTCAAAACTTTGCTTGCACCCCGCCGCAAAGCCTACCAGCAGCCCCGCAACCAATATCAACGCAGCAAGGTTCACTGTCCTAAAAAACGGCTTCACTTTACTTTGCCCAATCATTTTGCACCTCCGTACACAAAAAAACTCAGCCTATAAAGGTTTCATTTAACCACTGAATATTTTCACCAAATTTACATCGTGCTGCATTTTCAACAATCAAAGTCTCTTCTCTTCTGTATCCATATATTTTCATTAACCGAAAGTGCAACCGATGTGGAGCATTAAAATCCTTGCAAGAATTTTAATGCTCCTAGCATGTTCAAATACATTTTAGGAATACGCAAATAGCTCATCTACTAGTGCTACAATAGCCCACCTATTACGGCTAGAATCGATGACCTGTTTGTGCCGTAATCGATGACCTGTTTGTGCCGTAATAGATGACCTCTTTCAGCACTACACGAGGCGAGCTTGAAATGTACAGTTTTAATACAAACTCGAAAGTCAAGTTACAATATCTGTATTCTGAATTATTGCAAATTGACTTTCGAGTTTTTCAAAAATTACATTTTTGAAAAACGTCGGCAGGGCTTTTTACCGCTGACATCCGTG
>CALAEM010000024.1 GCA_937890985.1 uncultured Treponema sp.
CAACGGTTGGCACATGTTAGGAACCTCAAAATCTGCAAGGATTTTGGGGTTCCACATCGGCTGCATATTCGGTTAATTATCGCAAATATTTTAGGAGTGTATCGTTGTATAATCGTCCCAAGACGCTTAAACTGGCGGCGTGGGTATTTTCAAAGCGTTTCAATTCTGTGATGGCTTCGGTGATGTCCAAGTCGGCTTCGCGTGCGAGGGCGTTTGTAACATTTAAGTTTTGAGTGCCGAGGCGGGCTAACACTTTTTCGCCACGCTCGTATCTTGCACCTGTTTGGCTGATGCGTGCCGTCAAGTTATTGATGCCTTCGTCCAGCGTTCCGAGTATTTTACCGCCGAGTGATTCTTGGTCGCCTGTGACCAACGCATTTCGCATTGCAATCACCGCATCAAAAATCGAGCCGCCTGAAACACGCACGGAGTTCGCGAGGTTGTAGGGCGGACGCTGTTCGGCTTTAACCAAGCCCAATTCCGTCAAAACTGAATTTTCATCATTGTCTCGAAGCCACAACTGATGAGCGTCGGTTGTTTCCAAGTTTAAGCCATTTGTTACAGGGTCTAAATACGCTTTCACGGCAGCACCTGATGTGTTGATTTTAGACATAACGGCGTAAACATTATCGCCTGCAACCAAGTCAATTTTCACCCCGTCAATTTCAATTGCAGTGTCTGACTTCACCAAAAAGTTCCGTGCATCGGTTTGCGAAAAAAGGCTTTGTTTTTCTGCCCAGAATACTTTGTTTCCTGCCGTATCCGCCGGTGTAAACGACTGCTCGTCAATTTCGACACTCTTGGAGTCAAGTGCACCATTGTAACGGACTTCCTGAATGACGGACTCGCTAAAGCCGTCGGCAGAAGCTCCCATAACAATTTCAAATGGCTCGGTAAAGCTTTTTGTTCCCGAAAAGACACGCACGCCGTCTGCACCTACTGCATTGGCGTTCGCAACCAGCTCTTTCAAAAGCTCATCCACTTCGGGAGCTATTTTTTTCAAATCGTCTGGAGTGTATGTTCCGTGAGCAGCTTGCACCGAAAGTTCTCGAAGCCGCTGAATTAAGTCCAACGCACTAACCATGTGCCCTTCCGCGACCCTGTATTGGTCGTTGAGAGTTTGCGTATTTTTTTCAAAGCGTTCCAGCCGTGCCAAAAAAGACTGATAACGAACGGCATGCCCTGCCGCAATAGGGTCGTCGCGCAAGGCTTGAATTTTCATTTGCGACTGTATTTGATTATTTGTATTTTGCAAACGCACTTCTTGATTTCTCAATGCGTAATTGCTATCGTTAAACTGAATATTTGTGCTAATTCGTTTCATTTTAATCTCCCTCGACACTTACCTTTTTATGATTATCGGTACTTGCAAGACAAACATTAAAGGTTTATTTAACAAAATTTCTGCTGGCTTCTGTCAGCGTTTTCTGCATTACATTTTCATTCACCGAAAGTGCAACTCACGGGACAAATTAAAATCCGCTTGGCGGATTTTAATTTGTCCATCATTTGCCATGGCATTCTAGGAATACGCACATTGCGTCATTGCGTCGAATAAACTTTGCGGTATTCGGTCATTGCTTTCTGTAAAGGTAGGACGGCAGCCGTCCCGTGGATAAGCTTTCGGTTAAAAAAATTTTAAGAAAATATATGATATTGCAGTTTTTCCACTTGAACAAATATTTGTTGCCGTGTTATACTTTTATCGGACAAAACTTGCGCTAGGAGGCTTTTATGTTCAATCCTGTGATTATTGCCGTTCTGTTGATGACGGTGCTGTGTTTGCTGAAAGTAAACGTTTTAATTGCGATTATGATTTCAGGCATTGCTGGCGGTGTTATCGGAGGGCTCGGTTTTACCGGCACGATTAACACTTTGATTGGAGGTATGGGCGGAAATGCAGAAACCGCACTTTCGTACATTTTGCTTGGAACGCTTGCCGTTGCAATCAGCCGAACAAAAATTGTTGAGTTTGTCGCTCAGAATATTTCAAAGCTGATAAAAAACAAACGGGCATTGTTTGTGTTTATTATCACTGGTATCGGCTGTTTTTCACAAAACTTAATCCCAGTGCATATCGCTTATATCCCGATTTTGATTCCGCCGCTTTTAGGTTTAATGAACGCTATGAAACTCGACAGACGAGCAATGGCTTGCGGTTTGACCTTTTCGGTAAAGTGGCCTTATGTTGCATTGCCAGTCGGATTCGGTTTGATTTTCCATGGAATTATTGCCGACGCGATGGTGCAAAACGGCGTTCAAATGTCGCGTGCTGAAGTGTGGAAAGGAATGCTTTTGCCGTCGCTTGGTATGATTCTCGGTTTGTTTGTCGCTGTGCTGTTCTCATACCGAAAGCCTCGCGAATACAAAACAACTCACGACTATGCTCCGCCAGATTTTGCGACCAAGATTAAATTCACGCGAGTTGAATGGGGGTCACTGGTTGCGGTTGCCATCGCTTTTGTAGTACAGATTTTAACTAATTCGCTTCCGCTCGGCGGTTTGGCAGGTATTTTGGTTTTGATGGCAACTGGTGCGATTAAATTCAACGAAGTGGACGAAACAATGGTCGAAGGCATCAGACTGATGGGCTTCGTTGCGTTTGTTATGCTTGTCGCGGCAGGCTTCGCCGAAGTTATCAAGGCAACTGGCGGTGTCGGTCAGCTTGTCGAAGGCAGTGTCAAAATTATCGGCGGCAACAAAATAATCGGTGCATTGATTATGCTTCTCATCGGACTCGGCGTTACCATGGGCATCGGAACTTCATTCGGAACTGTCCCGATTTTGGCAACCATTTATGTGCCGCTCGGCGTGCAGCTCGGATTTAGCCCGCTTGCAATCGCTTCGCTCATCGGTACTGCAGGTGCCTTGGGCGACGCTGGTTCGCCAGCTTCCGACTCAACGCTCGGCCCGACTGCTGGTCTCAATGTCGACGGTCAGCACGACCACATTTGGGACACTTGCGTCCCGACCTTCTTGCATTACAATATTCCGCTAATTATCTTCGGAACAATTGCTGCAATGGTCTTGTAAACGGAAAAGTTTATACACGAGAAAGGCTTTTCGTGAAAATATTCACGAAAAGCCTTTCTTTCATTTGCCAAAGCTATTCGAACATCTAGTATATTCTAGGCTACCATTCGAGCATAAAATTATAACTTCAGTTTTTAGAGATGCCTTATCTAGCTTCGCTTTACTTCAAAATGACTAAACGTTAGCGAAAACGATGCCCGCCCCTGAGTAACCGAGCGAAGCGACGTTGAAAAGCCGAACATTTTTGCCATCGGTGCTTGTGCGTTTATGATATTTTCGTCTTGCTTCACAGTCGTCCCAATGATAAGTCCGCCACGTTGAGTAATTTGGCTCATAGCTTCACCGAGAAATTCCTGAGGGGCTTCGATGTCAACATTCATCACAGGCTCAAGCATCACAGGCGACGCTTCGTTACAAGCTTTGTCGAAGGCGGCGGAAGCTGCCGCTTCAAAAGCAAACGTAGTTGCGGTTAATTCGTCGTACTTAGCGTCAACAAGTTCGACGCCAATGTCAACACAAGGATAGCCCATTTTTATACCACTCAAAAAGGCACCTTCAACTGCCTGCTTAATTGCGTCGAACATTTCTTGCGGGAGTGCATTTGCTGAACCACCACCAGATTTCGCCGAAGCTGTTTTCACACTGCCTGTAAATTCGTTGCCACTTCCACGTTCACGCGGAAACACTCGAAGCGTAACGCCCGCAGCGTTTTCCTTTCCCGCGATAATCTTCGAAAAGTTTTCGCTCGCGGTCGCTTCTGTGGTAACGCATTCGCGGTAAGTAACTCGCGGATTTCCAACTCGGGCTTGCACATTAAAGTCTTGCAGCATTCGTGTGGTCAGCACTTCCAAATGAAGTTCGCCCATTCCCGAAATAATCAGCTGTCCCGTTTCAGGGTCTTCCTTGCTCGTGAAAGTCGGGTCGTCCTTCGCAAGAATTTCCAAAACCTCTTTCAAGCGGTCGCGGTCGGAAATAGTTTTAGGCTCGACGGAAACGGAAATCACAGGCTCAGGAAATTCCAAACCTTGCAGCAAAATCGGAAAGCCTTCACTTCCCAAGCTATCTCCAGTTTGTGCATTTTTCAAACCGATAAATACAGCGATATCGCCTGCGGCACACATATCAAGTTGGTCATACTTGTTTGAATGCACGCGCAGAATGCGGTTAACTCGCTCTTTTTTCTTTTTCGTAACGTTAAAAATTTGCTCGCCAGCTTTTATCTTTCCAGAATACATCCGCACATAACAGAGAAAGCCTGCTTCCTTGTCGTATTGCGTTTTAAAAACGAGACCAAGCGGAAACTTTGTTTCATCGCAGTGAATTTCAACTTGCTCGCCCTTTTTGTTGATGCCAGATTGCGGAATAACTTCGTTCGGTGCCGGTAAAAAATCATTTATAGCATCTAAAAGCGGTTGCACTCCGATATTCTTGCGAGCTGAACCGCACAAAAAAGGCACGTACTTTTGTTCAAGCACAGCTTTGCGGATTTCCGCCTTCAAAAGCTCAGCTGGAATTTCGTCTCCCGACAAAAGTAAATCGGTGATTTGGTCGGAAAAAGCCGAAACCGTGTCAAGCATTTTTTCTCGCCATTCATTTGTCAAAGTTTCGTGTTCTGGTGAAATTTTACACACTTCGATTCTTTCGCCGTCGGTTGCGGCATCAAAATAAATTTCTTTCAAGTTAATCAAATCGATAACACCCGCGAATGTGTCTGCACTTCCAATCGGAATTTGCAAAGGTGCAACCTCGACGCCGAACTTTTTTTTCACATCATTCATCGCACCAAAAAAATCGGCACCAAGTCTATCCATCTTGTTGACAAAACAAATGCGCGGCACTTTGTATTCATTTGCCTGCTTCCATACAGTTTCGGTTTGCGGCTGCACCCAACCGACTGCACACAAAACGGCGACAGCTCCGTCCAAAACACGCAAAGAGCGTTCAACCTCGGCAGTAAAATCCACATGCCCTGGCGTGTCAATAATGTTCACCTGAAAGCCTTTCCAGTAAATTGTCGTTGCCGCCGACTGTATAGTAATGCCGCGGTCTTGCTCCTGCTGCATCCAGTCCATCGTCGCAGCACCATCATCGATTTCGCCTATCTTGTGGATTTTTCCACTGTAAAAAAGCATCCGTTCCGTTGTCGTTGTTTTGCCCGCATCGATGTGAGCCATAATTCCGATATTGCGCATTTTATCAAGCATAGGCGACATTGTACAACAAAATACAATTTTTTTCAAGGAATTCATTGCACTCTCAAAAACAACGCTTCAATTTTTCGGCATTTTTTGAGTCAGCCGCACTTAACGGAAATGAGCTTTTAGCGTGTCGTAAAATGTACTGAAAACATGATGGCAACCGAAGGTTGCCCGTGAGTTGCATATTCGGTGAATGACTGAAGGTTTTGAGGACATAGTGATGTGGTGGAGTGAATGGAGGCAGATGAGCTGTTTTAGTTTTCGATTTGGAAAAATGAATATTGAAAAAAAATTTTGTTTGAGTTATAATGTGGATTATTTTTTAAGGGGTTTCTTTAATGAAGGTTCTTGTTATAAATTGCGGAAGTTCATCGCTGAAATATCAGTTGATTGATATGACGAATGAGCAGATTTTGGTAAAGGGTTTGGCAGAGCGAATCGGGATTGATGGGTCGGTTTTGAAGCACGAAAAGCCTGGTATGGATAAGGTTGTGATTGAAAAACCGATGAAAACGCACACTGTGGCTATTCAGTTGGTTTTGGACGCACTCGTGGATCCGAAGCATGGAGTGATTAAGTCGCTCGATGAAATTTCTGCGGTGGGGCATCGTGTGCTTCACGGAGGACATCGGTTTACCAAGTCAGTTGTTGTTGACGAAAAAGTTCTCGATGGTATTCGCGAGTGTATTCCGCTTGGGCCTTTGCATAACCCGCCTAACCTGATGGGTATTGAAGCCTGTCAAAGTTTGATGCCTAAGGTAAAGCAAGTCGCTGTGTTCGATACGGCGTTTCATCAAACTATGCCGGAGCATGCTTTTATGTATGCACTTCCGATGGAGTATTACACAAAATATAACATTCGACGTTATGGCTTTCACGGAACATCGCACCGTTTTGTTTCGCTCAAAGCTGCACAAATGCTAAAAAACACATCGCCAGATTTTAAGTTGATTACTTGCCATTTGGGGAACGGCTCCAGCGTGGCGGCGGTTCTCGGTGGAAAGTGCGTCGATACCTCGATGGGACTCACTCCGCTTGAAGGTTTGTTGATGGGTACGCGCTGTGGCGATATGGATCCTGCGATTGTGCCTTTCATTATGGAAAAGGAGCATTTAACTCCGCAACAGATGAGCGACTTGATGAACAAAAAATCTGGTGTTCTCGGGATTTCTGGTGTGAGTAGCGATTTCCGAGATTTGGAAGACGCAAGCAAAAAAGGCAACAAAAATGCTCAGCTCGCCTTGGATATGTTTGCTTACCGCGTGCGAAAATACATCGGCTCGTACATTGCTGCTTTGGGCGGTTTGGACGCACTTGTGTTTACAGCTGGTCTCGGTGAAAACTCAGACGTTATGCGTGCGAAAATTTGCGAAGGACTGGAAACTTTCGGGATTAAGCTTTGTGCGGAAAAGAACAAAGGACGCGGTGAAGCTCGGCTCATCAGTTCGGACGACAGCAAGGTAAAAGTTTTGGTTATTCCGACAAACGAAGAGCTGATGATAGCACAGGATACTCTTTCTCTCGTAAAATAATAGCTTTTTGCATTGCAAAGTTTATAAAACGCTTTTGCAGTATTTCGCTGAAAGTGTAAAATACAAAAAAAGCCCGCTCACTTTTATTGAACGGGCTTTTTTTTAGCTTTTAATGCTGCGTAAATTTACATTTTTACAGAAAGCAAAAATGCGACTTTTTTTCCAAGGGCTGAATTCACGTCTAAAGCGAAACTGTCCAAAATATTCCAGCTAGCATCAAACATAACATTTTGGGTAATAAACCACGTAAAACCAATCGCAATGTCACCTGCGAAATTGCCTTTCAATGTGGTCTTTGTTTCTTTTGTCGCGGAGATTACACTTCCGTCGGAAGCGTTTCGTGTTTGGGTTTTCAGGCTATCTACCTTAAAACTCGGAGTTGTCAAACCGACACCCGCATTCAAACTGATTACACCTGGTTTCGGCGAAAACATAAGTCCAAGATTAAATTCTGGTGCTACCAAAAAGCTCGCCGACTTATCTCTTGTCGACTCGTAAGTTTTGGAGCCATTTGTTACCGTATAATTTTTACCCGCAGCATAGGTGATGTCAGTAACAGCTTTTGTGGTAAATTTAATGGCAAATTTTTTATCTTCGGTTTCATACTTGAGTGCCCACTTTGGGGTTATAGTGAGACCAAAACCAAACGCACCGCCTTGTTTGCCATAGGTACTTGTTAAAGTCTCATAGGCTGTTTTTTTGGAGTATAATGTCGTCTCAATCTTTGCCACAACTCCCCACGTTTGTGTAACTCCGCCATTATTTGCATAATCGGTTTCTACACCGCCATAGATTTCTAATATATAGTTGCTATCGTTAGTCCATGCTGTCAGTTGTTTATTCTGCTTTTCCGTGGTTTTATCCACATTTGAACTAAGGTAAATGCCTGCGGAAACCGCATATATTTGGGATGAACCCAGATTGATGCCGAAATCCAAGTTGGTAATGAGATTATATTTGCTATTCCACTTTTGCGTGTTTGTTGCCAGAATGTTTTCATAGTCATGGTAAAGAGGATTATATTCTATGTAAGCCTTTATACCCATGTTTCCAAAACCGAAAAATATACTGCTGGTGAGGTTATTATAGGTTATTCGTTCTTTCTGTGCACTCGTTTTCTTAAATATGAACGAAGGAAATCCGCCCTTAAGATACGCACCAAAGTACAATGGTGCGAACTTTTTTGCAAAACCAAACTCAATTTTACTGTGGCCATCTTCACCAAAACTACCATAAGCAAAGAACCTTTCGGGGTTTACTTTTTGCCAAGCATTGACATTCGTAAACATGTCGACATCATTTACAAACTGCTCTTTAGTGCTAAGCGAAGTCATAGACTGCTGAGCAAAACTTGCGGTCAGACACAAAACTGCCGCCAAGAAAATTCCTGTAATTCTCTTCATAAAAACTCCTTTACACTAGATTTTTACAGAAAGTAAAAATGCAATCTGCGTTCCGAGTGCTGTATTTACATCGAAAGTGAATTGACTTAAAACATTCCAGTAGGCATCAAACATAACATTGGGCGTAATAAACCAAGTAAAACCAATAGAGGCCTCACCTGTAAAATTACCGTCAAACATTGTCTTTGTTTCCTTTGTTGTATTGGTAACCGTTCCATCGGTACCGTTTCTTGTTAGGACTTTTTCGCCACTTATGTTAAGAGTCGGAGTTGTCAAACCGACACCCGCATTAAAGTTAATTGTGCCTGGTTTTGGAGAAAACACAAGACCGAGGTTAAGTCCTGGAGTTACCAAAAATCTTGTTGTTTTTTTTATGCTTGTTTCATAGTCTTTGGTACCGGTACCGCCTTCTACTTTATAATTATTTCCAACATCATAGCTAATGCCAGCATCTGCTGTTGTGGTAAATTTAATTGCAAATTTTTTATCTTCGGTTTGGTACTTAAGTGCCCATTTTGGTGTTAAGGTGAACTCAAACTTAAATGGTCCTGCCTGAGTATCATATTTTTTTGTGGGATAGTCATAGTTGGTCTTTTTGTTAGTGAAGTTTGTATCGATTTTAGCAGCAACACCCCACGTTTTTGTAACTCCGCCATTATTTGCATAATCGGTTTCTACACCGCCGTAGATGTCTAACGTATATTTGCTATTGTTAGTCCATCCCAGCAGCTCCTTATTTTGCTTTTGCTTCGTTTTATTCACAGTGGCTGCAAGAGAAAAGCCTGTCGTAACAGCATATAGTTGGGTTTCACCGAGATTGATACCGAAATCCAAGCTGGTAAGAAGATTATAGTTGCTCGTCCAATCCTTCGTCTTTGTTGCTGGCGTGTAGGTATAAGAATGCGTATTCGACTCGTAGTGCATACTCGCCTTTATACCAATGTTTCCGAAACCAAAAATCAGACTACCCTTAAGTTGGTTTGCAATTTTTCGCTCTTTCTGTGAGGCTGAGCTAGTAAAGGTTAACGTAGGAATGCCCCCACTAAGATAAGCACCAAAATAAAGTGGCGAGAATTTTTTTGCAAAACCAATCTCAATATCGCCGTAGCCATACTCACCGAAACCGCCGTAAGCAAAAAACTTTTCGTGTTTTACTTGCTGCCATGCATTGACATTCATAAACATGTCGACATCATTTCCAAATTGCTCTTTACTGCTAAGTGAAGTCATAGACTTTTGAGCAAAACCAGCGTGAAGGCACAAAATCGCCATCAAGAAAATTCCTGTAATTTTCTTCATAAAAACTCCTTTGCAAGCTATGCTTGCCAATAGACGATTAAGTCATAAGGTGGAAAATGTTTTTCGACGTATATACTAAAACATACCGCCATATGACAAGTTTTTCGAATTATATTAAAAATTTATAAAATGTCAATCTCGATGTTTGTATGAAAACCGTGCTTTCTGCATGGTTTTAAACTTTAAGTTTTGGGCTATGCCCAAAACTTAGGTTGAAAGCGTCTCAAAATCCAAAGCGTATTTTGAGACGCTTTCATACAAACT
>CALAEM010000025.1 GCA_937890985.1 uncultured Treponema sp.
GGGGTCAACAAGATTAGCTTTAAATGAAAAAGGTGTAACCAAACAAGAAGCACAATATGCTTTACATGAACAGGTTGACATATTATCAAATACACATGGATATGGTAAAACGACAAAAAGCAAAGCTTTTCAAGAAGCTGATGGAAATATATGAGTGGGATTATCAAAATGGTGAAGTATAAAAATATAATTAAGAGAGTCAAGCATCAAGGTATGTTTTTTTAAAGCTATGTCTTATGCTTTGAATAAGTGTTAATACATATTGTTTCAAAGTATTGACAAATTTTTGTCTTTGAGTATAATGAGGTGAATATAATTACAGCCTGAAATTGTATTTTTTAATGTTTTGGAGTGTTACGATGGGTATTATATCGACAATTATTTTGGTAGTTTGTGTTATTGTTTGTCTCCTTGTTGTTCTTTTGGTGCTTTTGCAGAATGAAGAAGGCGACGGTATGGGAAGTCTTTTAGGTGGTAGTTCAACCTCGGCATTTGGGGCTCGTTCCGCTTCTGCGTTGTCGAAGTTGACCCGCGGTGCAGTTGCAGTTTTCTTTATTTTGGTACTTGCACTGGCTTTGTTGAACCGCTCGCGAAATACTGGCTTTGAAGAGGAAGTTAAGCAGCAACAGCAGCAACAGTCAACCGAGTGGTGGAAAACCGACGCTTCAAGTACCGAAAACAAAGGTGATGCTGACACTGGTGCAACCGAAAGCTCCTCCGAAGGTACAACTTCTTCTGAAACCGATTCGGAAAATAAAGGCGGCAATTAATTACTTTGGGAACCGAATCCAAAAAGGACAGCATCGTTTGTGCGGAAAAAACTTTTGCCGATGATGCTGAGCTTTCGTTGCGGCCGAGATTCCTAAAAGACTTTTTAGGACAGCAAGAAAATAAGGCAAACCTGAAAGTATATATCGAAGCGGCAAAATCACGAAATGAAAGTTTAGACCACTTGTTTTTAATTGGGCCACCAGGCTTGGGTAAAACGACGCTTGCCCAAATTACTGCCAATGAGCTCGGTGTAGAAGCTAAAATCACTTCAGCTCCAGCGTTGGATAAACCTAAAGACTTGGTCGGTATTTTAACGACTCTTTCTGAGCATAGCGTCCTATTTATCGATGAAATTCATCGGTTGAAACCGATCATTCAAGAAATGCTTTACATAGCAATGGAAGATTATGAAATTGATTGGATTGTTGGGCAGGGACCTGCCGCACGGACGTTTCGTTTGCCTATTCCGCCTTTTACGCTTATAGGTGCGACGACAAAAGCAGGCGTTGTTTCTTCACCGCTTGCATCGCGCTTTGGAATTATCTTACAATTAAACTTTTACAATGATGATGAGCTTGCAAGAGTTGTTATGCGGTCGGCGAAGCTGTTGGGAATTGAAATCGCACCGTCAAGTGCACTTTTGCTTGCGGGTTCTTCACGAGGTACACCTCGTATCGCGAACCGCTTAATCCGAAGAATGCGGGACTTTGCACACTTGCACGATAAGTCTCGCATTGATGACGAGCTGGTTCGCTTCGGTTTGAAAAGGCTTGGCGTGGATAATCTTGGACTCGAAGAATACGACCGCAGAATTTTACGCTCAATTATTGAAAACTATGCAGGTGGTCCTGTAGGTAGTGAAACGCTTGCTATTTCCGTCGGTGAAAGCCAAGACACGCTTGAGGATTATTACGAGCCGTACTTGATTCGCTGCGGTTTACTTCAACGCACACCGCGCGGACGTGTTGTTACAGCAAAAGCCTATGAGCATTTAGGTTTAAAAACCGAAGCACAAAGTTTATTTTAAAGCTTCAAACTAACACCCGCGTTTGGTGTCTGTAAAAGATTAGTTAATATACACTACTTTTTCGGTATGCTCCTTAAGGGGCGGTATTTCAGCTGGAACTCCGATTGCCGACATTCCCCACACCACGTGATTTTTAGGAACTTCAAATTCATCCAGTATTTTTCTGATTTCTGGAACAAACGAAATACTGCGAAGCTGATTTATCCACACCGAACCCAAACCAAGCGAATGAGCTGCAAGATAAATATTCTCAATGGCACAGGCGGTATCCAATTCTCCATTTTTTGCAGTTTCATCAATAGACACAATAATCAAAACCGGACAGTTATAAATATGATACTTTGTATCTCCGATTTCTTTTCCGATTGCCTTTGCAAGTTTTTGAATTTTTGCAGTATTTTTTATAACTGTAAATTGCCGCATCTGAGCATTTCGTGCAGTCGGCGACGCTTTTGCACAATCGATAATCTGTTGCAGTTTTTCTTTTGAAATTGGCTCATCGGTAAACTTTCGCACACTTCGTCGCTCTCCAACATTGTTTTTATTGTCTCATTCATATATTTCCTCACTATCTCTTTCAATATACTAAAATTTTGCAATCTTTTCCATAGGCATTATATTTTTTATTGTTCCGCTATCTAAAAAATTCCAAGCAAAGGGAAAAAATTACATTCTAGGGAGTTACTTTCCATCACGAAAAATTGCAGTTGATTTGGAGTTTGTGGATAATGAAAGCCTAACCGCTTTTTTGTTTTACAAAAGTTACATTTTTCACTTTTATAATTTTTTCATTTAATTTATGTTAGGCTTTTATTTTTATGCCAATGCGTCTGAACCCGTGCTACAGCAAAGGTTTAACCTTCGCCCACTTTGGAATCAACGCTTTTAGTTCATCATCGTTTTTGCATTGCAACATCAAATCGATAAGCTCATTTAATGGTATCATTTGCGATTGTAAAGTTTCAATTTCTGATTTTGTAAAACGAGACAAAACATAATCTGCAATGTCAGCATTCTCATACGCAGGTCTACCGATTCCGATTCGTATTCGCCAAAAGTCGGCAGTTCCAAGCTGCGATTTAATTGAGCGTAAACCGTTATGTCCTCCAAGCCCTCCAGACCACTTAAAACTAATAACACCGTTATCAATTTCCAGCTCATCATGAAAGACAACCAATTCGCTCGGTTTTATTTTATAAAATTGCATCATTTTGATAACAGCGTTACCTGAGTTATTCATATATGTGAGCGGTTTTATAAAATGCAAAGGCCCGTTTCCGTAAGGCGATTCGCAGCGGGCATATTCACCGATAAATTTATTTTGCCACAATAACTGAGCGGTAAGTTTCAAATGCTCTGCACAAAAAAAGCCAGCATTGTGTCTCGTACCTTTGTACTCATCGCCATAATTTCCCAAAAAAGCAAATGCTTTAATCATATCGTGAAATCCTTTTTATCACAAGCTAGTATTCTAATCAATCGGCTAGTTAATGTCTAGGCAAAAAACTTATAGGCATTTTACCAAAATTATGCATTTGCATGTTTTTTTGCAACGAGCGTATTCCTAAAAAGCATTGATACATGATAGGGGAATTAAAGTCAACGCTAAAAACATCAGTTTTTGGAGTTGACTTTAATTCCTCACATCGGTTGCACATTCGGTGAATTAAGACAAATGATAGCTAGAAGTTTGCGATTTATCGAGGATAGTAATTTACATTCACAAACTTATTTAGCTTGCAGTAGAGTGTTGACAAGTCTAGAGGTTCAAAAATCCGTACTTTCGAGTTTTGTAATATTCTTTAATTTTTGCCTGCAAGCCTTCGAGGCGCTTTTGCTGTTCGGGTGTATATTCGGACAACTCGACTTCATCAAACGCCTCATAGATAGCCTTTTTTCGCTTGATGATTTGATAAATTTCAGCTGCATTTTCGCCATTGAACGAAAATCGTGGGTCGCACATTCTTGTGTTAACTTTGATTGTATCGTTGATTAACTTTTCATAGTCGTTCAAAAGCTTATCGATTTTATTTCCACTACTGCATGAGAAAGCGAAAATCGCCATTACAAATATAACTAAACTTAACAATTTTTTCATAGCACAACACCTATTTTTGAGTGAACATATTATATATAAATGCAGAAATAATGACAAGTATTTTATCGATGTGTTGAAATAATTTTTTGAAAAGGTTATAATTTGGAAATCATGCAAGCACGTGAAAAGTTTTATTCTGATATTATTCGGGCTGCAAAAAATTCAAGTGAAGCAGCTGCCGAAAGATTTCTAGCATCGGTTCAAGCCTACGATTCATCGCTAAAAGATATTGCGCAAGATTTACTCGCTTGTTGGGAGCGTGAATACAAAGAAGCAAATACCGCCGAGAAAAACGCCGAGTATTTTTTTAACCTGTATTGTTTTTTAGTTTGTGACTTTGACAAAGAGCAGGATTTTTCAGATCAAGACTGGCAGTATTTAGTGGGTTCAGTAACTGCATCGCAAGACGAACTTGATATTGACTTACTCAATAGCTACCTTTCGATTTTTTTGGAGCGGGGTGTCCTATAGATGTCAAGTTTACAGGCTGCTCAGCCACTTGATGTACAAGCGGCTTACGCTTCATGCACAATGTGTCCGCATCGTTGTGGCGTAAACCGATTTGAGCATGTTGGTCGTTGCGGTGAAGGGGCAACGCTTAAACTTGCTTGGGCAGGACTTCACTTTGGTGAAGAGCCTGTACTGACCGTAAAAGGTGGCTCTGGCACAATCTTTGTAACAGGTTGCAACTTGCAGTGTGCTTTTTGCCAAAACTATCAGGTTTCGCAGGAAGGTTTCGGGCGTGTTGTCGACAAAGCGGAATTTGTGGAAATTGTTTTGCGTCTTCAAGCCGCAGGTGCGGAAAACTTGAATGTTGTTACAGGCACACATCAAGCAGTGTTATTGGCGGATTATATCGCGTCGGCAAAACAGAGTGGCTTTAAGCTGCCTGTGGTGTGGAACACGTCAAGTTACGAAAATCCTTACATCGTGAAAGCTTTGGCTGGGACTGTGGATATTTGGCTTGCCGACATTAAAACTTTTGACACAAATATTGCAAAGAATGTTTTTAACACAGCCGATTATGTTGAAGCGGCACAAAAAGCAATTATCGCAATGTGTGAGCAAAGTCCTTTGAGATTTGAAGAAAAGCAGGACGGCAATGAAAATCCAAAGTTACTTTCAGGCGTAATTGTGAGGCACTTGGCGTTGCCTGAAAATTTACCTGACAGCTATCGAATCTTGCGGTGGTTTTCCAAACATTTGAAAAATAAAGCTCTGCTTTCGTTAATGACTCAATACACGCCTGTGAAAAATAACAAAAAGTTTCATTCCATCACGACGTTTGAAAATCGTTTGATTGAAAAAAATGAAGATGAGGCGTTGCGAGGATTTTTGTCGGAGCTTGAAATAGATGACGGATTTTATCAGGAGCTTGAACCCGATTATTCTTGGCTTCCAGATTTTTCGAAAGTACAAACTTTTTCGTCAAAGCTATCAAGACCGATTTGGCATTATACCAAAGGCTTTATCGATTGATAAATATTTATAAATAAATGAGAAATTTAATATGAAAAAACTGTTTGTTTATTTAGTCGTTTTTTCTTTGTGTACTTTTGCTTGTACGCAATCGAAATATAAGGACGGTAGATATATCGGAGTTGGCAACGGGCATTCTGGAAAGATAAAAGTCGAAGTTATTGTCGTAAAAAGTAAGATTTCACATATTGGTGTTTTGGAATACACGGACACGCCAGGAATCAGCGACGAGGTGTTCGCAAAGCTGCCACTTGAAATTATCCGCAGTAATTCAACCGACGTTGACACAATCAGCGGTGCGACAAGCACAAGTCGCGGCGTTTTGCAAGCAGTGGATGACGCTTTGAGTGCCGCAGCCAAAAATTAAAACCATAAAGTAATACGCAGAGGTGATGCTCTTAAGTTCATTGCCTCTATCTGCCTTTATAAATGATGCCAAGATAACTGTAATTGCGTGAAAGGCTTATCAAAACGAAAATTATTTTATCACTTATTTTTTAAAACTTCGGCTGCCCAATGTTTAATAATTTGCTCGATACTTTTTACGTTAAACCCAAGTTGATATACCGTATCTTTCGCGTTTGAAGTTTCCCAAGTTTGATAAAGGTTTGCGTAGTTGCGTTCTAAAAAAACGTAAATTATATTTTCGGCGTTGTTCTGCTCAGTTTTAAAAAGAGTTTGTCTATGCATTTTTGTTACCGAAAGCACATGCCGAATCGAAGTCCGAATTGTTTTGAAAAATACGTCCTTGTAAACAACATAATTTTTTCCAGTAGCTTTTTTAATCATATTTTCAATAGAATTTATTTTGCCTGGATCAAAGTTGCTGTTTTTTTGAGGCACAAAAAAATTTGTTTTCGGTTGCGTAACGGTTGTTTGCTTTTTGGGCTTTTTTGCAACCGTTGCAGACGGAAGGCGTTTAACCGAAGCGGATTTTTTTTGCCGAGTTGTGGGCTTGACAGTTTGAGTTTGTTTTTTCTCAGAATTTTCTGTTCTTGATGATTTTGCCGATGCAACAGGAGATTTTTTTTCGGTAGCTATTGTTGAAGTTCGTGCTTTACGAGATTCGCGGTATTGCTTTTCTAAAAATAACTTTTCACTTTCGGCAAGCCGTCTTGCATTTTCACGAAAATTCGAGCGAGTATGTGAAAAGTAGTCGGCTTCCTCGGCTTTCATTAAAGCGTATTTTTCATCCTGCTTTTTTTGCTCAGCTTTTAGCTCTTCAGCTGTCATCGAATACCGAATAGTATTGTCCGTAAGAAAGCTTTCTTGGTGCGATTTCGTTTCGCTTTGCACAATTTTCGATTCAAACTGCTTTTGACTTTGTATTGGTGAACGTATCGAGCGAACCTCAGTTGCTACAGACGTTTTTTTAACGAGAAGTTCATTCGCAACTTGTCCAGCTTTAGCCGTTTTGAGTAAAACTCTTTTATGCGATACAACAGGTTGGGCTTGAGGATTCTTTACCACAACGCCTCTATTATCTGGGAGCAAAAGTGGCTTTTGCGACGGAGACCAAACCATTGTATTTCCGCTTTGCAGCACAGGCTTAATCCGCTGCCAGCTTCGGTTCAAATACACGTCGCCACTTATATTATAATAGTAACCCGACACAACATTCGAAAGCACTGCATTCAAAAGTTCCGCATCTTGCCACTGACGAGTCCGAGCCGTCTTCAGTGAATTAAACACATCGTAATGCCGAGTCTTATATTTTCGACTGTACAATAAAACCATATTTTCAAAGCTGCGGTCAAAAACCTTATCCCAGTATTTAATTATATAAGTCAAAACAGTATCTTCGATACCTAGGTTTTCGCACGGCAATACAATTTGTGCAATTTGCTCCTTGGAGAACACGACTTTGGAAAAGTCAATCGTCTGCACAAGACTTTGACGTTGTTCGCGTTCCAGCTGTTTTTGCTTCAAGCGTGCCTGCTCGTTTCGGTAATCCGTAACCGAAGAAATTGTGTCGGTGATGTACATTCGCACTAGCTCACTCGCCCGCTTCATTTCTTCAAAGCGAAAACCCAAAATATCTGCAAATCGCGTATATTTTTCGGTTTCGGCAATCACTGCAAAACGGTCTGAACCAATTTGTCCAATTAGCGATTCCATTGCGGTAATCAAACCAAAAACGTCATTTGTATTCACCGTAAGTGTTTTATCGGTTATGTAAACAATAGCCTTTTTAATGTTCGAAATCGTTGTTTCAGCAAGGGCAGCCAAACTATCCATTAAAAGTTCGTAAAAACGTGGATTCTTAGTTCTATAAAACGATAAAAGCTGCACTCGAAGTGCATCATCAGGATATTTTGTCCGCAAAGTATTATTGTAAACAGTCAAGGCAGCCCCCAACTGTCCAGCCTGTCGTAACTCAAAATAGCGTTCGATATCAAGGTCATCCGTCAAACTTAAATGAGGATATGCTTCCCGCAAAACTTTTTGCTCAAGTATCGATATAGTTGCCATACGCTCGCCATTATAGCATTTTTTTATTTTTTTTTCAATGAAACATTAAGTAGCATCACGGAAATCAAGCTTACGAAAATACTCGCACATTCACTGCATGGTTGTCGTCATTAACCGAATGTGCAACCGATGTGGAGCATTAAAATCCTTGCAAGGATTTTAATGCTCCTAACATGTTCAAATGCTCAATCCGCTCCGCTTGTTGCTCAAACCACGCTGCGTATGTACTGCGGACACCAGTCAATTTACTCTGTATTATGAATGATTGTAAATTGACTTTCGACGTTTTTCAAAAATTACATTTTTGAAAAACGTCGGCATTCCTTGAACCAGCGTCTAGTTGCCTTAGAAGCGTAAAGCCTACAACTGCAAAAATCGCCCTCCCACACAAGCTCCTGTTGCCCCTGCAAAAGCATTATGATTGTGAATGCTTTCAAAACTTTCGGCTTCAACCTCGCAATACGGAAAATTGCCGAGACGCGGCAGGGCAAGACAAACGTCCCGCACGGTGTCTTCGACAAACTTTGGGTTCATATAACTATGCTCGGTTACGAATTTTTCGTCTTCGCGCTTCAAAAGTGAATACAAAGGAGACGAGGCAGCATCTTCGACAAGTGCGATTAAATCTTCAATCCAAAAAAAGCTACCAACTTCGAGCTTCACCGAAACTTCCGCACGCTGATTGTGAGCTCCGAATTCGCTGATTTCTTTCGAGCAAGGGCAAAGCGTTTGCACAGGCACTTTTACTTCAACCGTAAAATGCTTGTCATTTTCCCCGACTCTACCAAAAAACACGCACTCATAACTCATCACAGCTTTTTGCTTACTAACGGGTGCTTCCTTTTCGATAAAATACGGAAAACTCAGTCGCCCGTACGCAGTTGCTGCATCAAGACGCACTCGGATAGCCTCAAGCATCGTTAAATATTCTTTCATCGAAATCTTTTTTGCATGAGCGTTAAACTCATCAACAAAACGGCTCATGTGAGTGCCTTTAAACTCTTTCGGCAAGTTC
Source organism: uncultured Treponema sp. (assembly GCA_937890985.1). Taxonomy (GTDB): domain Bacteria; phylum Spirochaetota; class Spirochaetia; order Treponematales; family Treponemataceae; genus Treponema_B. The sequence continues at coordinate 8,863 of CALAEM010000025.1, forward strand.
ACATACAAATCGACAACCGCCGACGTATGCTGAACCTTATTCACCTTATCCAAAACGGCAATCGGATACTTAAGACCTTTGATGCCTGCCTTGTCCAACTCTATCTTTCTTGTATCTTGTGAATTTTGAATATCTTTCAACATAGCATTTTGTATATCAGTTCAGGCAGTGCTAAAAACGACCGATGAATTAAATCACCGCCGCCGTCAGAAAACTGCCTTTGAAAAAGTAAATAACTATTCAAGTCCGTGCTGCCGGCGGGCGGCAATCAGCGTATTTTCCATCAACATAGCTATGGTCATAGGACCTACGCCGCGAGGCACTGGAGTAATCGCCGACGCTACTTCGCAAGCAGGCTCAAAGTCCACATCTCCGACCAAGCGGAAACCATTTTTTTTGCTACTGTCAGCAATTCGATTAACCCCAACGTCAATAACTATTGCACCTTTTTTTATCATATCAGCTTTAATGAATTGTGGCTTTCCCATCGCGGCGATTAAAATATCCGCTTGTTTGGTGTGTTCCGCCAAATCTTTTGTGCCACTGTGGCAAACCGTTACAGTGCAGTTCATATCCTTCCCAAAAAGCAAAAGCGACAGTGGCTTACCTACAATGTTCGAACGTCCGACTACCACGGCGTGCTTCCCTTTGGTGTCGATGCCTTGCAGCTTCAACAAATGCACAACTCCGTGAGGCGTGCAAGGGATAAAGGTCTTATGCCCCAAAAAAAGATTTCCCGTACTCACAGGATGAAAGCCGTCAACATCTTTCGCTGGGTCAATCGCTTCAATCACTGCATCTGGGTCAATCTGTTTCGGAACGGGAAGCTGCACCAAAATACCGTTTACGCTTTTATCGGCATTCAGCTCTCCAATAAGCTTCAAAAGTTCCGCCTGACTTGTGCTTTCATCCAAGCGGAAAGTTTTATCCGCCATCCCGACCTCATGCAGAGCCTTTGTCTTCCCAGCAACATAAGACTGCGAAGCAGGATCATTTCCAACCAAAATTACCGCTAGCGTCGGCGTAATTCCCTTAGCCTTCAATATTTCAGTTTGCTTTGCAACATTTGCACGAACATCCGCCGCAACCGCAAACCCATCAATAATTTTTGCACTCATATAATTCTCCCTCAAAATCACGACAATCAATACTTTCACGCACATTATAATCCAATTCACGAAGATAAACAAGAGGAAAATTTATAAAATCAAGGAAATTATACAAATGCTCGTGCTTACTCATCAAGTTTTTGCTTTGCCTTTGTAAACGGCTAAGCTTATCCACGGGGGAAATTAAAATCCTGTAAGTATTTTAATTTCCCCATCATTTATCAAAAGCTTAATACGCACCGTCATTGTTACAACCGCACAAATCTGTTTTGTACTTTCACATTCTTTAGTTTTTATAAAAACTAAAGAATGGCTGAGTTAAAGCCCTAACGAACTAGCTTAAGCATGTTCAAAAATTGCTTGTCACTGAAAAATAAAAAATTCGGTTTTAAGTTTTTTAATTGCGATTTTCGTATTCTTGCCAATTAAATAATCTTTTGTTATAATGTGAAATTATGGAAAAGAAATTGATTGAGAATTTTGAAGCTCTGTTTAATGTAATTAAAAGATTAAGAGGGAAGGGCGGTTGTCCTTGGGACATCGCTCAAACTCCGATGAGTATGCGAGCCCCTCTTTTGGAAGAAGCTTACGAGGCAGTTGACGCAATCGAAGAGCATGACAGCGAAAGAAAAAATAGCGAACACGTAAAAGAAGAACTTGGAGATGTGCTTTTGAATACACTTATGATTTCGTATATGTATGAGCAAGAAGGAATTTTTTCAGTCGCCGATGTTATGGAAAACCTTACCGAAAAACTGATACGACGGCATCCTCATGTTTTCGGACAAACGGATGGCTACGCTGGGCCTGAAAGCGATAAAAAGGTATCAACGCCCGAATCGGTTTTGAGCCAATGGGAAAACATAAAAGAAAAGATTGAAAGACCAAAAGCCGAATCGGTTTTAGACTCAATTCCGAAAAATTTTCCGCCGATGCTTCGTGCATTGAAGCTTTCTAAAAAAGCTGCGAAGGCAGGTTTTGAGTGGACGGAAATCGGCGGGCTTATCAAAAAGATGGAAGAAGAGACGGCAGAGTTTGCCGAAGCCGTTAAATCTGGCTCGGAGGCTGCTATTGAAGATGAGTTAGGTGACGTGTTCTTTGTTGCAGTGAATGCTGCCCGCTTTTTAAAGATGAACCCAGAAATGGTTTTGATGCATGCAAACAAAAAATTTGAAAGACGATTTAGGTTTGTTGAAAATGAAATGAAGAAAAGCGGACTTGCACTTTCAAGTGAAAATGGTGAAAAGATGGACGAATTTTGGAAAAAAGCAAAGCTTCAAGAAAAATCTGAAAACGACTGTGTTTTAAATCAAAGCGGCAAATTGCCGCTAGTTTGATTATCGATTTTCAAGCATTTGCTTCAAATAAAAACCTGTGTGCGAAGCACTGCATTTAGCGATGCTTTCTGGAGTTCCTGTTGCAACGATTGTACCTCCGCCGACACCACCTTCTGGGCCTAAGTCAATCACGTGGTCAGCTTGCAGGATAACGTCCAGATTATGCTCAATCATAATAACAGTGTTGCCTTGATTTACCAGCCTATGAAGCACTTCCATAAGCTGCTTGATATCAGCGAAGTGTAGCCCTGTTGTCGGCTCATCTAAAATGTAAAGCGTCTTTCCAGTTGAACGCCGTGCAAGCTCATTTGCAAGTTTTACGCGTTGAGCTTCACCGCCTGAAAGTGTCAACGCAGACTGCCCTAGTTTTATGTAGCCTAAGCCTACAGAGCGGAGTGTTTCCAGCTTGCGGGCAATGTGCGGAATTGACGCAAAAAACTCCGCCGCACCGTCAATAGTTAAGTCCAGCACATCTGCGATTGTCTTTCCCTTAAACACAACTTCCAAAGTTTCCCGATTAAAACGTTTTCCACCGCAAACATCACAGGTGATATAAACGTCAGGCAAAAAGTTCATTTCAATCGTTATTGTGCCGTCGCCTTTACAATGCTCGCAACGTCCGCCTGGAACATTGAACGAAAATCGTCCTGGTTTAAAACCTCGCATTTTGGCTTCAGGTAAACTTGAAAAAAGGGCTCGTATATCCGTAAAGACTCCGACGTATGTTGCAGGATTTGAACGTGGCGTCCGTCCGATTGGACTTTGGTCAATATTAATAACTTTATCGATATGCTCCAAACCGCTGAGCGTTTTGTACGCGCCTTCTTTAAGGCGACTTTTCATTATTCTATTCGAAAGTGCTGGAAAAAGAACGTCCGTTAAAAGTGTCGACTTTCCTGAGCCAGATACACCTGTAATGCAAGTAAAACAACCGAGCGGCACTTTTATCGAAACATTTTTTAGGTTATGCTCGGTAACGCCTTTTAGCTCTATGAAGTTACCGTTGCCTTGCCGCCGTTCGTCAGGCACATCCATCTTTAACGTGCCTGCAAGATACTGTCCAGTAAGACTTTCTTTTACCTTTATCACTTCATCGACTGTTCCTTCCGCAACAACATAGCCACCATTCACACCTGCACCAGGTCCCAAATCCACAATGTAATCTGCATTGCGTAAAGTTTGTTCGTCGTGTTCAACAACGATAACAGTGTTACCAGTATCACGCAAATACAGCAATGTGTCAATCAACTTTTGATTATCGCGCTGGTGCAACCCAATTGAAGGCTCATCCAAAATGTACAAAACACCGATAAGGCTTGAACCTATTTGAGTTGCCAAACGAATACGTTGTGCTTCTCCGCCTGAAAGTGTTGAAGCCTGCCGCTCAAGTGTTAAATATTCCAAGCCGACATTTTTCATAAACTTCAAGCGTGACGTAATTTCCTTTAATATCTGTGCAGCAATTTGCTTTTCGGAGTCCCCAAGTTTGAGTTTGTCAAAAAAAGCAATGGAATCGGCAACGGAAAGAGACGTAAGCTCAAAAATATTTTTTCCACCGACCGTTACGCCAAGTGCCTCGGCACGAAGCCTTTTCCCACCACATGCTTGACAGGGAGCAAAACTTTTATAGCGGTCATAGTAGTCCCGCATATCCTGCGAATAGCTTTCAGTTTGCCTGCGATGCAGCAAAGGAATAATCCCTTCCCAACTTCGCTTGAAATTAGACTGACCTGAACCATCCGAACGCTCATAATCGAAATTAATTTCGTCATCACCTGATCCATATAAAATAATATCCAATATTTTTTTTGGTAACTTTTCAATTGGTGTGTCAAGTGAAAAATTATACTTTTGTGCAAGAGCTGAAAACTGTGCAGCGTTCCACGCAGACTTAGGTTTTATAGGTGCAAATCCGCCTTCGTTAAACGAAAGCTTTTTATCTGGTATAATTAGCTCAATATCAAAGTCGCTTTTTTCGCCAAGACCTGTACATTCAGGACAAGCACCAAATGGACTATTAAACGAAAAAAGACGCGGACTTAATTCTGGCATAGAAATACCGCAATCGGCACAGGCATTTTTTTGCGAAAAAAAGACTTCTTCAATCTTGCTTGTTTCCGCTTCCTGCTTTGTTACTAATAAAATTCCGCCCGCATTATGCAATGCTGTTTCAACGGCTTCCGCAATTCTCGAACGTGCTTCGGATGACACTTTTATGCGGTCAACGATAATTTCGATTGTATGTTTTTTTTGCTTATCCAATTTAATTGAGTCGTCGAGGCTGACAACGAGTCCGTCAATTCTTGCACGAGCGAATCCGATGCTCTTCGCATCATCAATTACTTTTTGGTGTGTTCCTTTTTTTCCTTTGATAATCGGTGCCAGGATTTGAATTCGTGTTCCTTCTTTCCACCGCAAAATAATGTCAACGATTTGATCAACACTTTGCTCGTGAATTTCCTTTCCGCATTGTGGACAATGAACAGTACCTATTCGTGCAAAAAGCAAACGATAGTAATCGTAAATTTCGGTAACAGTTCCAACAGTTGAGCGAGGATTATTGTGTGTAGTTTTTTGCTCAATAGAAATTGCAGGCGATAAACCTTCAATGTAATCAACATCTGGTTTATCCATTATGCCAAGAAACTGCCTTGCATACGATGAAAGCGATTCAACATAACGGCGCTGTCCTTCCGCAAAAATCGTATCGAACGCAAGTGAACTTTTTCCAGAACCAGAAAGCCCTGAAATTACGACAAGTTTTTCACGAGGAAGCGTTACGTTTATATTTTTAAGATTGTTCGCACGAGCACCGTGTACAATCAATTTTGAAGTATCATGCATATTCGGAATAATACTTAAAAATAATTATTTATGCAAGGCAAATATTTATTTGCGGCAATCAACAGATAGCGAAAAGCAATCGGTTAATTTACCGATTGCTAATCACTGCTTTTGTTGAAACTCAACTCTCGATTACGCTGTATCCAGCATTTTCGATTGCAGCTTTTAAATTCGCTGTCGTCACATTGGCAGGATGTTTTATGTATGCACGCTTTTCAGCAAGGTCAACTCTTGCAGTTACTCCTGGCAGTGCCTTTAATGCATTTTCAACACGAGCTTGGCAATGTACACAAGACATTCCTTCAACAACTAAAATCGTTTCTTTCATACTATTCTCCTTCATATGGTTAGTATTTATCTTCGGTAAAAATAATCTTAAACGTAGTGCGTTCAAAGTAACACTCACGGAACTTAAACTCATCGCAAATGCGGCAAAGCCCGGATTGAGCGTTAACCCAAACGATGCGAAAACACCTGCAGCAATCGGCACACAAAGCGAATTATAAAAAAGTGCAAAAAACAAATTTTGCTTTATTGTACGCATCGTGCGTTTGCTCAATGCAAAAAAATTTGCAACAGTCAAAAGACTTGTATTCACCAAAACTGCATCTGCACTTTCGATAGCGATATCGGTTCCGCTTCCAATTGCAATTCCAATGTCCGCACTTGCCAGCGTCGGCGAATCGTTAATTCCGTCACCAACAAATGCAACAATACCGTCTGCTTGTTTTTTTATTTCGGCAAGTGCACTTTGTTTTTCGGCGGGAAGCAACTTTGCTTTAAATCCTGTAAGCTGCAACTCGCGTGCAATTCTTTCGGCACTTTTGGCATTATCGCCAGTTAGCATATATGTTTGTATTCCGTTATTTTTCAAATATGCGAGCATTTCTGCAGCAGTGTCTTTTACAGTATCCTGTGCAAAAAGCTTTGCAATAATCTTTTTATCTACTGCAACATACATTATCATTTGGTATGAATTTTCGGTTTTGTTAAGTGCAGATTCAAAATTCAAATCGGTGCTGCACCCCCCATCTTCTGCACTCATTTCTTTTAAAAGCTCTTCATTACCGATATATATTTTTTTATCGATGATTGCAAAAATCGATGAGTGCTTATCAATGGATGCATTTTCACTTTGGCTAAGCAACGCTGTAATTCCCTTTCCAATATGCACTTTAAAATCACGCACTGGCAGTGCCTGAATATTTTTGTCGCTCATTGCTTTTACAATTGCTTTTGCTGCAGGATGCTCCGAATATAACTCGCAACTTCCTGCAATTTGTAAAATATCGTTTTCAGAAAATTCGTTTGAAAGAATTTCAACCTTCGCAAGTTGCAAATTGCTATTTGTCAAAGTACCCGTTTTATCGAAGACAACAGCTTTTACTTTGCTGAAGCTTTCCAGTGCTTGCGAGTCTTTAACCAAAATTCCGAAGCGTGCTGCAGCTCCGACAGCAACCATTACAGCCGTAGGTGTAGCAAGCCCCAACGCACAAGGACATGCAACTACCAAGACCGAAACAGCAGCCGAAAAGCTGAGAGAAAAATCCTTTGTGATAAAAAATTGCACCGCAAATGTAGCTAACGAAATTGCAATAATCGCTGGCACAAAAAAACGGCTTATCGTGTCCGCAAGTTTTGCAATTTCAGGTTTTGATGAGGAAGCAGTTTCAACCATTTTGATAATCTGTGCAAGCGTTGTATCGGCACCAACCTTGCAAGCTTTAATCTTTACTGCACCAGTTATGTTAATGCTGCCGCTTATCACCGAAGCATTTAGCATTTTTGTTTCGGGAAGACTTTCACCAGTAATTGCCGACGTATCAAAATCCGAAATTCCTTCAACGATAATTCCGTCAACGGGAACTGTTTCACCAGGACGAACCAGCAAAATATCGGACACAACAATTTCTTCACTGGGAATTTCTTCCATAACACCGTTACGTATAACCGTAGTTTTTTTAGGCACGAGATTTAAAAGTTTGGTAATTGCATCAGAAGTTTTTTTCTTTGCCTTTGCTTCCAAGAATTTTCCCAATGTAACAAATGTTATAATCATCGAAGCCGAATCAAAATATAAGCTATGCAGTAAATGCTCATGAATAGGCATTCCGTTTTCAAAGTGATGAAAAATAGTAAACAGCGTTGTAAGTCCATACGTAAGAGACGCAATACTGCCTACTGCAATCAGCGAATTCATATTAGGTGAAAGCGACCACAAAAGTTTTATACCATTGATGAGCATTTCAATGTTGACAGTAATTACTGGAATGAGAAGTAAAAACTGCACAAACGCAAATGTTAACGGACGACTTGGATTTAAAACTGGAAGCGTGATGTTTGCCATCGGTGCCATCGAAATAATAAAGAGCGGCACAGCAAAGCACAACGAAATAAGCAACCGATGTTTTAGTTTTTGTTCTTCGTTTGAGCCTTTTGGCGAAACAGTGTCCGTATTTTTTTTTGTATTTTTATTTCCTTGCTCAACCGCATCGTAACCAGCTTTTTGTACTTCCGCGATAATCAACTCTGGTGAACAAATATTTTCCGCAAACTGAACGTGCATATTACCAGTCAGCAAATTAACCTGACAGGAATTTACGCCTTCCAAATGTTTAACAGCATTTTCAACACGAGTGGAACACGCCGCACAAGACATGCCCAACACATTAAAATATTTTTCCTGCATACGTGTAAAATATACTAAATTTTTTTAGATCGGTCAATAGAAATAATGAAATAATAACGCACAAAACTTTTACGCGGTAACGTCTCATTTTTTGTAATCTTGGTAATCTGCATTCACCGAATGTGCAGCCGATGTGGAGCATTAAAATCCTTGCAAGGATTTTAATGCATCCATCATTTACAAAAAGCATTTTAGGAATACGCTC
>CALAEM010000026.1 GCA_937890985.1 uncultured Treponema sp.
GATAAAAGCAGCTGTCAACACCTTCAAAATTTAAGAATGCTTTTTTGGCTTTCTCATCCTCTTTATATTCAAAATCATAGACATACGCTCCACATGGAATATCCTGTGGTACATATGGAGGATCAAAAGGAAAAGGATATTTTATATTTGTATACTGATGATTATCATATCCCTCATTTTGCCAAACTCCCGGTACCTTAATATCTACATATTCGGATACATCGAACCCTTGCTTAAAAAATTCTTCCTTTACATCATAGATACTTTCAAAATATTTAAACTTCCATATGCCGTTCAAAAACTGTATTCTGTCCGAGCCCTTGCGATGCTCTACAAGATCATCCATTCTCTTTGAAGCCGGAATATAATATGCTCTTGCCGGCATAGTGTTCTCATGTAAAACCTTCAAGTCCTCATAATAACGCGGTACAATCATTTCAACCTCCTTGTATGAACAATATCATACTATAATATTAAATTTCTCACTTTCGTACATCTTTAATTTAGCTTAATTTTAGTGTTTTTATGGCTTTTTGTCTATAAACTATACTAGATTAAATATGCACAAAATGATACTCTGAAAAAAAAATTGAAGCCAGGGGAAAAATTACCATTTGTTTCCTTTAGCTTTCCAATCAATGACAATACGATTGCTGGTTATGTTGCTAACAATGACACAATTGTAAATGAAGCAAATGTATACAATATATCTGCCGAGAAAAAATATAAATTCGGTGTGTCTTCGGATATTAAAACAGGCTACAAAACGGTTTCGAGTTTGACATTGCCGCTTGTTTCACCAAAGGAGAAAGTTCTTGGTGTTCTTCAGGTTTTAAACGCCAAAGATAAACATGGAAACATCAAAACTTTTTCAAAGCACGATGAAATGTATTTGAAGCATTTTGCGACAAATGCAGCCGAAGCCTTGGAGCATGCGGCTCTTACTCGCTCAATCATTATGCGAATGGTGCGAATGTCAGAGCTACGCGACCCAAGCGAAACTGGCGTTCACATCAAGCGAGTGTCCAGTTACGCTGTTGAAATTTATGACCGCTGGGCATTTAACAAAAAAATCAGTGATGATGAACAGATTAAGTTCCGTGACGATTTGAAAATAGCTGCATTGCTTCATGATGTCGGTAAGGTTGCAATTCCAGATAAAATTCTCAAAAAGCCTGGTCGACTTGAAACCGATGAATACGAAAATATGAAAACACATACGTGGCTTGGTGCACAGCTTTTTTCGCCACATGAAAATGATTTTGATAAGTTTGTTTCGGAAACTATTTTGCGTCACCACGAACGTTGGGACGGTTTAGGTTATCCCGGAAAAATAAATATAAAAGACGGCACTCCATTGGTGATGGCTTCGGACACAGGAAAACCAGAAGGACTACGCGGTGAAGAAATTCCGCTAGCGGCACGAATTATTGCACTTGCGGATGTATACGATGCTCTTTCATGTCGGCGATGTTATAAAGAGCCTTGGTCGGAAGATGATATTATTGCGGAGTTGAAGCAGTGCCGCGGTAAAAATTTTGACCCAGAAATTCTCGACGCTTTTTTTGAAATTTATCCACGAATTGTAAAAATTAGAGAGTCTTATAACGAAGATTTGCAGGATAGTGCGACGAAACTGGAAAATGAAACTTCGGAGGAAAAATAAATGGCGACAAAAACAACAAAATCAAAACAGACTGTGCAAGCAAAACCAAAGCGTGTGGCAAAAAAACAGACGGCTGCCGAAAAGCGTTTAGTTACGGAGTTGACAAACGTTTTGCCAAAGCTTGATGAAGAAAGTTTGCAATTTTTGCTTGAGCAGGCAAATGTTCTTTTGTATAATCTGCAACTAGATGCACTCGCACAAGAAGAGGCTGAAACTTCTTCGAAATCAAATGTTTCAAAGCAAAAAGTGCTGCACGATATAAAAATTGTTCGAGGCGATAATTCAAACGTGTATCACATTATCTGCAACGGCAAGTATTCAATGTTTAATGATGAGGAAATGCTTTCTATTATTCGCATTTGCCACGCGGATGACACTGAACGAGAAATAAAGTCGCGACTTTATCATTGGTTTTTTGTCGAGCGTCGGGATTTCATCTCAGACAATGGACTTTCAATCGATGATATTGAGTTTGACCTTTTGATTAAAACTGTAAAAAAACAGTTTAAGCTCGAAATGCCGTAGTCAAAAAGCTTGTCGAAAGTTAGATGCAATAGCTACCAGAAAATTAAAGCGGTTGCTAAAAAAACGCTGTACCTAATGCAACCGCATTGCCTATTTCGTGCAGTTCAAAAAAGATTCCGTGCTTTTTGGTTAGCTCTTCTTTTAAGATAGCAAGCACTTCGTGCTTCAGTAAAAAAGCCTTTGAAAAAGTAGTGCCTTCTGCGGCAATGCAAATTGGTGTTGAGGCGTTTCTGCCTTGCTCAGTTTTTAATGCAACGGATATTAAAGCCGAAGCGACAATGCGGGCAGTGCGTTTTAAAAACTGCACAGCAATTTCACGGATGACATATATGTCATCCTCGGTTGCATGCGAGCTTTCCAGTATCTGTGAAAGTTTATTTTTCGCCGAATTTTCACCGACTAAAAATTCGTTAATTGTTTTGAAGTCAAAGTGCTCGGTAGAAAGTTTTTGAGAGACCTTTTCCGTGAAAAGATCTTCTGCACTTGCACACTGATATGCGATCGAAATCAACTCGCCGAGATAAGCACCGCTGCACATCTTTTCCAACTTGCATACGTTTCCGTCAATAGTCGACGCACGCAACTGTGTGTCAAAGTCCGAAGAAACCACCCTGTTAGTTTTTGCAGTTTCACACACAACAATTTGCCCGAGTAATTGCTCTTTCGCAGAAAGTTTCGGTATTGGTTTTGATTCGGTGTACGCGATGTTAAATCCTGTTCCTAAAATCATTCCGATGTATGCCGAGTAAGTTTTGTTGAGTGAAAGTCCAGAAAGCAATGCGGCAGCCGTGTCGTTTATGACAGAAACTTTTTTGAGTTTTTTCCATCCGCGTTTTTGCAAGGCATCAAAAAGAGAAGCTCCAACAGGAGCGTTCAAAATCCCTGCCACCTGAACTTCTTTGGACATACGCAAAACGCGGGCATCTTTTTCCATAGTCATCTCCAACGCATAGGCAAAGCAAAAGTTTATTTCCGATGCCGCATCTTTTATGTAATCGATACTTTCCGCAAGGCTTTCAAAAAACTCGTCCTTGGTGAGTTCAGTTTCCAATGCGGGTAGCTTTCCTTTTTTTTCTTTAAGGACATTCGCCTGCCCGTCGCGGAGCTCAATCAAAAAGGAGCGGAAATTTGTGCCACCTGCATCAAGGACAATTATAGTTTTATCCAGAGGTTTTTGCACAGTAATCCAAGTGGGAAGCATCTCCTGCGTATGCGGAAGCTCTACGGCTTCCAAGCCTAACTTCAAATCATACCATAACGCTGCCGCAGCATGTTCAACAGATGGAGCTGCGGAGTCAAAATTGTGTCGTGCAAAAAAAGCTGCACACTTTGCGTCTCGAGTGTCCATGCTGATATTGTACAAAGTATTTTATTTCTTGTCTAGGGTTACTGCGACACACACCGAAAACAAGTTTGCAAAAAACGCTCGAGCATTCATATTTGGTTGTATCCATTCACCGAAAGTGCAACTCACGGGTCAACATAAAATCCACTTGGCGGATTTTATGTTGACCATCATTTTCCAGAGCTTTTTACTTTTTAGGCAATCAGTTTTGGGCATAGCCCAAAACTTAAGGTTGAAAGCGTCTCAAAGTTCAAAGCGTATTTTGAGACGCTTTCATACAAACTCGCCACACGCAGTGGTTTTGATTTATTCCGTCAACTCAATCTCCGACACACCAAAGCGTAGAACTTATTGTCAACAAGTTGTTAATAAGTTTTCAATAATTGCGTCAACAATTACAATCTCGCTAATTTTAAAAACTTTAGCACTTTTTTTGATTTTATTCGAACAAAAAGGTTCAAAAATCTGCAAAAAACAAAGTTTTTGATACTTTCAAAGCTTATTTTAAGAGTTTGACAGAAATTTTCCACAAATAGCAAAATTGCAAAAACGAATTGCTTTTGCTGTTTATCAACAACCTGTCAAAAACTTTTTACTTGTCAACAAGTTATTAACAAATAGCTACAATAACCGCTAGCCTAAAAACACGTTCGCATTGCTGTCAACCGAGAGTATCGTTTTACAAGAAAGACAACGATACCTACCAGTGCATTTTATGTTCATTTTGTGTTTGCAAACCGGACACAAAATAATAGTCGGAAAGCAGCTTGCGACACCAGATTCAGGCACACTCGCTAAAAACGCAATCGCTTCCTGTACATCGTGTTTGATTGGAAAAAATGGAGCAAAGCCCAAAAGGTGAAACACTTCATACACTTTCGGCGTGATATGCACAAGCACTGCTTCACCGCCTTGCGGTTTTATATTTTTAAGAAAAACTGAAAATGAGCCTATTCCAGTCGATGAAATGTATGTCAGTTTCTCGCAATCAAAAATCAACTGCAAAAAACCTGCGACAATCGCCTTTGACACCCGCGATTGAAAATAAAGCGAGTTATAAGTATCAATATACCCGTCAAAAAATAAAATTAAGCATCGGTCATTGACCTTTTTAAGTACTATCTTCAGGCTGTCATCGCGTTCATCATCAAAGCCCCAAATAATGTCGTTGTTTGTCATACGCCCTAAGTCCAAATATTATACACCAAAAGCATAAAATGGTCAATATCAGCATTTTAATTTTTGGCACGCCAACGATGCAGCCTCTTGCTCTGCATCCTTTTTTGTTTTGCCGACGCACGGCCCAAACGTATACGATGCAACTTTCAAGGACACCCAAAACCGCAAATCGTGGTCAGGTCCCTCGGTTTTATCCAAAGTATATTTCGGCAGCGATTTGAACCTACGCTGTGCAATTTCCTGCAATAGCGACTTATAATCCTCGTAGCACTTATGCTCGGCAACAAGTCCTATTTGCTTGTTCATAATCCGCAACACAAAGTTACGTGCAACTTTATAACCAGAATCGAGGTACAATGCCCCTATGACAGCTTCAACTGCATCGGCGAGGATTGCTTTTTTTTCCTTTCCACCCGACATTTCTTCACCCTTGCCCAAAACCAAATAGTCTGCAATGTGCAAAGAAGCCGCAACCGATGCCAACGAATCTTCGGAAACGCTCGCCGATTTAATTCTGGCAAGCTCTCCCTCGTTATACTTTGAAAAATCTCGGTAAATCATATCCGCAACAACAAGACCAAGGACGGAATCGCCTAAAAATTCAAGTCGCTCGTTGCTTTCGTAATGTTTTTTTACCGATGAACTATGTTTAAATGCACAATCAAGCAGATGCATGTCTTTAAACTTAACACCTGCTTGTTTTTGAAAAAGAATTAACTGTTTTTGCCGTCCAGATGAAATTTTAGAATTTAAAAAAAACACGGCTAAAAGCTATTTTTGCTGAGACTTCAAGAATTCGTACGCATCGCGAACTGTTTCAAATTCGTTTGCTTTTTCATCAGGAATGGAAATTCCCATTTGCTCTTCGATAGCATATACCAATTCATAAGTATCCAAACTATCGGCACCTAAATCCTGACGAAACGAAGAATCAAGTGAAATTTTAGACTCGTCAATTTCCAATTTTTCAGCAATCAATTTTTTCATTTTTTCAAATAAATCGTCCATAAATTCTCCTGAAAATACAAAAAATTATAAAGTTTCGGGGTTTACAACTTGTTTGCCTTTGTAAAAACCGCATTTAGGACAAACTCTGTGCGGCATTATCAAGTTACCACAAGATGCACACTCAATCAATTTCGGTGCTGTCAACTTCATATTTATACCGCGTCGTCGTCTTGTTCTGGCTTTCGACGTAGTCGCTCTAGGTACTGCCATAAAATCCTCCAAGATAAAAGTGTTTCTATTATAGTCGTTTTATAAAAAAAGTCAATGGGTATCGTAATCGTTTTAACGTTTTTCACGGGCAAAGGCAAGTTTTATTTTTAAAATAAACTGTTGTCTGCCATTTAGTTCAACATCAAAACTCAACTATTTCGATTATTTTCCCTGTTCTTCTTTTGCTTTCGCATCAATGAGCTCAATTTCAAAAATTAAAGCTGCATTTGGCGGTATGATTTCTTCGCCACCTTGCCCGCGGACACCATTTTCGCCGTATGCTAAACTGTAAGGCACATACAGACGGTACTTTCCGCCGACTTTCATGTGCGTTAAACCTTCCTGCCAACCTGGAATCAAAAGGTTCATATCCACTTCAACTGGCTCTCCGCCACTATGTGTATATGAGTTATCAAATTCCGTACCATCCAACAAAGTTCCCTTGTAATGAAGCGTACATTTCCAATCCGTTCCAGGTGTTACTCCAGTGCCGTCAGTCAGAACTTCATACTGCAAGCCACTTTCCAAAGTAGTCACCCCGTCTTTCTTTGCATTTTTTTCCAAAAATGCTTCACCGTCTTTTTTGTTCTGCTCGGCTCGTTTTTGATACGCAATCTGCATCGCAGAATTGATAGTCAACACAGCTAGTTGCTCATCTTCCTGCGTAATCTCTTTTTTAATCGCTGACAAATAGGCTTTCTTCAAAGCTTCAACATCAAGCTCCAACTTACTTGCCTTAACTGAGCGAGCCAAAATAAGCCCATAAGCTTCGCCTACTTCCTTTGCTGTCGGCGGTTTAGCAGTTTGTTTTTCAGTCTCTTTCGCTGCATCGCCATTTTCCGCCGTCGCAGTCCCCTGAGCCACGTCCGCCTTCTTTTTGCAGGAAACAAACAAAACGACAGCCATCATCAAGCCTATAGTTACAGCAATCGCATAAAATCTCTTCATAATACAAATCCTTAAAAATAAATTTTTAATCGTAAAATTAAACTTTCAAATACGTTTGAGCAGTTTAGCGATTTTTAAAAAATTGTCAAGATACAAACGATTGTAAAAAATACAAAACACAAAATCAAGTTTACTAAATAATGCCTAATTGTCTCCATTCACCGAAAGTTCAACTCACAGGCAACCTAAAAATCTTTGCAGATTTTTAGATTGCCATCCTGTACCAATTGCTGACAAGGATGCGGTTCAAAAATTGGCGACGTT
>CALAEM010000027.1 GCA_937890985.1 uncultured Treponema sp.
CACTATCGAGTTTTTCATTTGAAAAACTCGAAGTTCAAAAATTGACACGGACGTCGGTCAATTTACAATATCTGTATTCTAAATTATTGTAAATTGACTTTCGAGTTTTTCAAAAATTATATTTTTGAAAAACGTCGCCAATTTTTGAACCGTCCCGTGAGTTTAACATTCGGTTAATGGAAATAAAAGATAAATTGATAGCGTGAGGATTTTTGGGAAAATTGATTTTTGCGTTTGCAGTTGACAAAATTGTGAAGAATGTTATAATGGGGGGCGTTGGAGTTTATATGGTTTCAATCATCGTCGGTGTAGTTTTTATTTTGGTTATGGTTTTTATGGCAATTTCGCCTGCTGTGCTTGGCTTCGGATTGGGCTGGGGGGCGGATATTTTGGCATTTTTGCGAGGCGGGACACCCGTTTTACTTGCACTTTTGGGCATTATTTCAATTTTCATTGGAGTTGCTGACATAAAAGACAAGCAAGACGCGAAGAAAGAAGAAGCTGCGATGCGCCTTGAAGAAGAAAGCAAAAAATAAAGTTTAAAATTATCGATATTAGACTTGACAAAAAATAGTTTTTTTGCTAGAATACGGAACCCGTTATTTATTTTATTTTGTTAAGGTATTTTTATATGAAAACTATTTTTGTGAAAGACCAAGATATTCAAAAAAAGTGGTATCTTATTGATGCTGAGGGAAAAAACCTCGGACGCGTTGCGGCAAAGGTTGCTGCGATTTTACGTGGAAAGCACAAGGTAACTTTTACGCCGAATCAGGATTGTGGTGATTGTGTTGTTGTTATCAATGCAGGAAAGGTTGCTGTTTCTGGTAACAAACATGATGCGAAACTTTATCATCATCACTCTGGTTATGTCGGTGGATTAAAGACTGTCAGCTTTGAAAAGTTGATTGAAAGGAAACCGACCGAGCCGTTGTTTATCGCAATCAAGGGAATGTTGCCGAATGGTGCTTTGGGACGAAAAATAATCGGGAACTTGCGGATTTATGCCGGTGCAGAACAGGCACACACGGCACAAAACCCCGAAAAGATTGAACTTTAAGGAGTAGAGTGTGAAAAATATTGGTATAGCTACGGGACGACGAAAGACTTCGATTGCCCGCGTTTATATTCGCAGTGGAAAGGGCGAATTAAAAGTTAATGACAAAGATATTCAAAGCTATTTTTCAACTTCAGAGCAAGTTCAAATGGCTAAAAAGCCGCTTATGGTTACTGATAGCGACAGTAAGTATGATATTTTAATCACAGTTTGCGGTGGCGGTTTGTCTGGACAGGCTGGTGCATGTGCACACGGTCTCGCGAGGGCTTTATCGCAAGTTGATGCAGCGAATCACTCGGTGTTGAAAGCAAACGGCTTGCTCACACGCGATTCACGCATGGTTGAACGCAAGAAGTACGGTCAGCGTGGCGCTAGACGACGCTTCCAGTTCAGCAAACGTTAGTATCAATTCAACGAACTTCTAGTCTGCAAAAGCTTTTTATTAACCTCAACCTCCTTATATTGAGCTTTTGCAGATTTTTTATTATCTCCACTAAACAGTTTTTACTAATATGAGTGATGCTTTTGACAAAGATGTTTCTGGTGAAAGGCTTTTTGTCGCCGGCATCGAAAGGTCCGAGAATATTGTGAAGTATGTTCTTTCGAATGGACAAATCTTTTACACACGAGAGCAATATTTTCAGATTGGGCTTGAGAGCGGTTTGCAGCTTTCGGATGAAGTGCTTGATGCGTTGTTTCAGGCGATGCGAACTTATCTTGCTGAGTGCAAAGCGCTTAGCTTACTAAATTATGCGGAAAACTCGCGTTTTATGCTGACAACGAAGCTTGTGCGGAAAGGCTTTTCGCCTGCGGAGTATGAACCCGCCCTTGATTATCTTGAAGCGGAGGACTTTCTCAGCGACAGGCGGTTTGCTGAGAGTTGGGTTCGAAGCCGCTTAAAACGCAAAGCAGAAAGCCGCCTCGTGATTCTGGGAAAACTGACTACAAGGGGCGTTTCTTCCGAACTTGCAGAAGCTGTTGTTGCAGACTATTTTGAGGAAGTTGATGAAACTGCACTTTGCGTTGCTGCCTTTGAAAAACAGTTGCGAAAGTGCAAAGATGTCGAGAAAGTTTTCAGGCGGTTGCAGCGTGCAGGCTTTTCATATAGTTTAATCCGTGCCGCCGAGAAAAGCTGCAAGTTAAAAAGCCGAAGCAATGATTACTAAATCACAAAAGATCTTCGGTTAAAAAAGTCAAAAAAACGCAAGAAAGCAGCAATGACTTCGTTTGTTAGTTATGCGTCGTTTTTCGTCGAAAGCAAAAAAAAGTGCGTCCTTTTGGGAAACGCACCTTTGAAGCTTGTCAGCAACGCCATTGAGAATTTTGGGACATTAAATGCTCTTGCACTCGTTTTCCAAAAATTTTTTCTCGTCGCCAGAAAGATGTTTTGAAAGTTGCTGCCAGCATTCGGCATTATACGAGTTGAGCCATTCCAGCTCTTCCACTGAAAGCATCGACTTGATAACAGGCTTTGTGCTGATAGGACAGAGCGTTACCGTTTCAAATTCGTAGAATGTGCCGAAATTCGTTTGTGAAAGCTGCTTTGTCAGCACTAAACTTTCAATGCGGATACCGTGTTTGCCTTCAATGTAAAGACCTGGCTCGTTGGAGGTTATCATACCTTCCTCAAGCGGAGCGTCAATGTACCTTTGCGAAATACTCTGAGGTCCTTCGTGAACGCCAAGGACAAAGCCGACACCGTGCCCTGTTCCGTGGTTATAATCTTTGCCTTGAGCCCAAAGCGGAACTCGCGCCAAAGTGTCGAGTGCGAAACCAGTCGTGCCTTTTTTAAATTTCGCCATTGCAAGGTTAATGTGCGATTTCAGCACGAGCGTATAGTCGCGACATTCCTCCTCGGTTAAATCGCCAAGCGGAATCGTTCTGGTAATATCCGTTGTGCCAGTATAATACTGCCCGCCAGAATCCAACAGCAAAAAGCTTTTTGCGGCAAGTTGCTTGTTATTTCCCTCAGCTGGGGCGTAATGCACGATAGCACCGTTTTCTGCATAGCCTGCAATTGTGTCAAAGCTGTCATCGATAAATCCATCTCTTTCCGCACGGAACTCGTGCAACTTTTTCACCACGTCGAGTTCAGAAATGCCAGACGAAGCATTTTTCGAAAGCCAATATAAAAACTTAGTCAACGCAATACCGTCTTGCACCATTGCAGCTTTGATATTTTTTACTTCGGTTGCATTTTTGCGAGCCTTCATCCCTGCCACCAAACTCGAGCCCTCAATCACTTTTGCCTTGAGTTTTTTAAACAGAAACAAATTTGTTGTTACTGGATCGAGATAAACCGTCCCTGTGAGCTTTGAAGCTTCCGAGAAAATCTCTTCATAACCGAAAAGCGTAACGCCTTGCTTTTCCAAATCACTGCGTACCTCAGTCGGAATTTGCTTCGGGTCAGCAAAAAGGCAAGCCCGCTCGCTGTCAATCAGTGCGTAAGAAGTTAACACTGGATTGCAGTGAATGTCGCTTGCACGGACATTAAACAAATAGCAAACATCGTCCAACGCACCGAGAATTGCCGTGGACGCATCCTTTGCGGCAAGCAGCTTCCTGAAGCGGGCGATTTTACTGTCCGCAGTTTCGCCAGTATATTTTTTTTCAAGGATAAAAGCTTGACTTCCAACCAGAGCTGGACGATTTTCCCAAATCTCGCCAACCAAATCAATATCGGTTATAAATTCCAATTTCGGTATCTTTTCACTCAGATTTTTAAACCAAGCCGTCGACAATACTTTTCCGTCCGTACCAAGCCGTCCGCCCTTTCCAAAGCGTTTTTCCAAAAATTCGACAATCGTCGGAACGTTCGGTTCACCCATTTTACACAAGGTGATTGTCGAACCAGCAAGCTGTTTTTCGGCTTGAAGAAAGTACCTGCCGTCAGTCCACAAAAAAGCCTCGTCCGGCAAAACGAGTAACACGCCGGCAGAACCAGTGAAGCCCGACATAAAACTGCGCGTTTTATAATGCTCTGGCAGATATTCACTCATGTGTGGGTCTGCCGACGGAACATAATATGCGTCCAAAGAACGCTCTTTCATCTTTTCACGTAACAAATGCAATTTATCTTTCGTTGTCATAAATCACCTCGCAGCAATAATAAGAAATTTTCCATTTTAATTCAAGGATAATATTTTTTAATTTTGAGCTTTTTATTGACGGCTTAAACCGAGCGTCTAAAACATCGCCACTAATTCTGCTGACATTTGGTTTACGGCTGTTTAGGTTGTAAGTTATTGGTCTTTGTGGTATAGTGAGGAAAGGTCGAAGGACTTTTAGATGCACGCCTTGGACGATGGTAGAGGTAGTAAAACACAGTAATTATCAACTTCTTCCTTGATAGAGTGATATTTAATGTGGTGAAATTATAAAAATCATAGTTGTGTAAAGATGCTACTCGTTTTAAGTTAACACTGCACTCATTTAATCAGTACATAGTAAGTTAATGATAGATTACAATTTTTATAAAGATAAGGGAACCTCTAAAAAACAACCAAGTTTTATCAGATAACTACTTGATAAAAATAAAAAAAAATGCATGACTAGCAGATAAAAGGTGTTAAAATGAAAAAAATATTTTTATTTTTGTTTGCAATGTTTTTTATCATAAATCAGGCAACTGCACAGTCTTATTCCGCCGAAGATTTATTTAATGATATTGCAAATGTTACTACAATAGGATATAAAGCAATTGATTTGGATAATGTAAAAAAATTATCACGCTGTATACATACAAAAGGTGTATTAACTGGCACATGATGGACGGCAAGCAGCGACATCCCCGCCAAGGATGGCGGTGTACAAAATCACTACCGAGTTTTTGCAAAGCAAAAACTCGAAGTTCAAAAATTGGCAAGGATGCCAATTTTTGAACCGTCCCGTGAGTTGCACTTTCGGTTAATGAAAATAAATGGAACGCCCGAATATTTTTAGCGAGCTTGATTGTTGGTGTTTTACGTTTCACGTGAATTGACAGAAATTTCCATTTACAGTATAATTGCAATCTCAGAGGTGTTAATTATGAAAGGTTTACCACACAGTGAACATTTGGATGTGGTGCGGCACAGTTTAGCCCACGTGATGGCTGATGCCGTCGTGAAAGTTTTTGCTGGGACGAAAGTTGCAATTGGGCCTGCGATTGAAAACGGCTTTTACTATGATTTTCAGTTTCCCGAAGGTGTAAAACCGACACCTGACGATTTTGAAAAAATCGAAAAGGAAATGCGAAAAATTCTCGCGAGCGGGGCAAGTTTTGAAAGGAAAGAAATTTCTCGAAGTGAAGCATTGAAGCTTTTTGCCGATGAGCCTTATAAAACAGAGATCATTCAAGACCTTCCCGAAGATGCCGTTTTAAGCACATTTACATCTGGCGACTTTGTGGACTTATGTCGAGGGCCGCACGTTTCGTCAATGAAAGAATTGAACGCTCAAAGTTTTAAGCTTTTGAAAATCGCTGGTGCGTATTGGCGAGGCGATGAGCATCGCCCGATGCTGACGCGTATTTATGCGACGGGCTGGGAAAAACCGCAAGACTTAAAAGAATACCTTCACGTGCTTGAAGAAGCCGAAAAAAACGACCATCGCAAATTGGGCAAACAGTTGGATTTGTTTCACATTGCAGATGAAAACCCCGGCGAAATTTTTTGGCACCCGAATGGATGGTCAATTTACCTTGAAATCCAAAAGTATATGAGGAAGCGACTCAAGGAATTTGGCTACAAAGAAGTGAACACACCGTTTGTGATGCCGCAGTCGCTTTGGCTTCGTTCTGGACACTGGGCAAAGTACAAAGAAAATATGTTCATCACGGAAAGCGAAAAGAGGCTTTTTGCCTTGAAGCCGATGAACTGCCCAGGTCATGTCGAAATTTTTAAGCAGGGCATCAAAAGCTACAAAGATTTACCGCTTCGGCTTGCGGAATTCGGCTCTTGCACGCGAAACGAGCCTTCAGGTTCGCTCCACGGTATTTTTCGGGTACGAGGCTTCGTTCAAGATGACGCTCACATATTTTGCACCGAAGCTCAAATCACAAGCGAAGTCGAGCACTTTTGCCGATTGCTTGAAATCGTTTACGAGGACTTCGGCTTCCCGAAAGAAAGCATCGATGTAAAGTTATCAACTCGTCCCGAAAAAAGACTCGGCGATGATGCGACGTGGGACAGAGCTGAAAAGGCTCTTGGCGATGCCTGCAAAGCAGCTGGCTTTGACTATGAAATTTCCGAAGGCGAGGGTGCTTTTTACGGACCGAAACTTGAGTTTACGCTTTACGATTCGCTCGGGCGTGCTTGGCAGTGCGGAACACTCCAGCTTGACTATCAGCTGCCGTCCAAAGAACGCCTCAACGCGGAATACATCGGCGAAGACAATGACCGCCACAACGCGGTTATGCTTCACAGAGCGGTTCTCGGTTCGCTGGAGCGGTTTATCGGTATTTTGATTGAAACATACAGCGGTGCATTGCCAGTTTGGCTTTCACCGATGCAGGTTGCAGTTATTCCAGTTGCACCAGCCTTTAACGAATATGCCGAGTCAGTTTCTGCCGACTTGCAAAAAAAAGGTATCCGCAGTTTTGCCGACCTCGGCAACGACCGCATGAACGCAAAAATCCGAACTTGGCAGGAGCAAAAAATCCCCTATCAGCTGATAGTCGGACAAAAAGAACTTGACACACATTCCGTCGCCGTTCGATTGCGAAAGGGCAAAGCACAAAACACAATGAGCTATGCCGACTTTGAAAAGTACATCATCGAAAAAATCGACACACACGCCATCGAAGACTAACTTCAAAAGCCGCAGAGCCTGAAAGCCTCGCCCAAAAGCGGGGCTTTTTTGCTGTCTATTCATCGCATTCATAAAATTAACCATTATTAACCGCATATTCAACTCACGGGCAACCTTTCGGTTGCCATCATATCCCAAAAGCCCAATACGCTCCGCCCCTCGCTTTAAACCGCGAAACACACTTAATCTTAGATGAAACTTCTCATTGAAAAAAAACTAAAATTGCTTATAATAAACGGCACATTTTTATCGTTTTTTTGCTATAATTAGTTTATAGAACAAGTACGTTATTGGAGGCTATTTTGGCTAAAGTTACAAAAAATACCGAATTTCCCGACTTAGAAAATGAGGAAAAACTAAAGGTACTCGAAGCTGCTCGCCAGCAAATTGAAAAGCAATTCGGACAAGGCTCGCTGATGAAACTAGGCGATAACAAGGATTTAGCTGCTGGCGTGGACGTTATTCCGTCGGGCTCGATTTTAGTTGACGAAGCTTTGGGCGTGGGCGGTTATCCGCGCGGGCGTGTTATCGAAATTTACGGGCCTGAGTCTTCTGGTAAAACGACGCTCGCCCTGCACGCAGTCGCCGAAGCACAAAAGATGGGCGGGATTGCAGCTTTTATCGATGCGGAACACGCACTCGATCCTGTGTATGCAAAGCAGCTCGGCGTAAACATCGATGAGCTTTGGGTTTCGCAACCTGATAGCGGTGAGCAGGCTTTGGAAATAGCGGAAAACTTGGTACGTTCAGGTGCTGTCGATATTATCGTTATAGACTCGGTGGCGGCTTTAACTCCGCAAGCGGAAATCGAGGGCGATATGGGCGCGTCCCACATGGGCTTGCAAGCCCGTCTGATGAGCCAAGCCTTGCGTAAACTCACCGCGATTTTGAACAAGTCGAAGTGCATTATTATTTTTATCAACCAAATCCGAATGAAAATAGGCGTAATGTTCGGAAATCCTGAAACCACGACGGGCGGTAACGCTTTGAAGTTTTACGCCTCGGTGAGGTTGGACGTGCGAAAAATCGACACGCTCGGCAAAGACGAAGAAGAAGCGTGGGGAACAAAGGTGCGCATTAAAGTGGTCAAAAACAAAGTCTCGCCGCCTTTCCGAAAAATCGAAACGGAAATTCTTTTTGGAAAGGGAATTTCGGCATACGGCGGTTTGCTCGATTGTGCGTGTAAGCATGAGATTATTAAAAAAAGCGGCTCGTGGTATTCTTACGGA
This sequence comes from uncultured Treponema sp., assembly GCA_937890985.1. GTDB lineage: Bacteria > Spirochaetota > Spirochaetia > Treponematales > Treponemataceae > Treponema_B. The sequence goes on from CALAEM010000027.1 coordinate 8,077, forward strand.
GACGACAAAATAGGACAGGGCAAAGAAAATGCGACAAAGTTTTTAGAGGAAAATCTCGCAGTTACGCAGTCCGTTGAAAAAGAGTTGCGCGAAAAATTATTCCCGGGCAAAAAGTATGTTTCATCGTTTGTCAAAAATGAAGCTTCTGACAACAGCACCGCTAAAATTGTGCCAAACGAAGAATCGGAAAGCGGTAACGCCTCTAAAAGAGTAAAGAAAGACGCGGCTCCGGCAGCAAGCATCGAACCTGTCGCTGACGAAACGGAGCTTTTTTAGCTTCGAGCCACGATGCGACACCGCTGAAATCAAGTTTACTAAAATGCTCAATCATTGAATGCTTCGTTGTCGTCATTCACCGAATACTCATCCTCGGGGCTAATTAAAATCCGAAAAGGATTTTAATTAGCCCATCATTTATCAAAAGCTCAATACGCTCCGTCCAGAGCGATAAAGTTTAGCTCGCAGCGTTTTGCAGACTATCGCGATGAAACGGACAAAGTTCGCACAAAAAGCATTGCTCGCAGTCGGGGTTTCGAGCCTTGCAGGTGTATCGCCCGAAAAGAATCAAAAGGTGGTGAGCGTCTTTGCGGTACCTTTTCGGAGTAACTTTCAACAAATCAACTTCAACTGCTTCGGGTGTTTTTCCGCGTGAAAGAGCAAGCCGGTTTGACACTCGCAAAATGTGTGTGTCAACGGCGATAGTTTCTTTCCCGAATGCAATATTGAGTACAACGTTTGCAGTTTTTCGCCCGACGCCAGCAAGACTTGTGAGAGCTTCGAAAGTGTTCGGCACAACTCCGCCAAAATCTGAGATTAACTTTTCAGACATTTGAATAACATGCTTTGCTTTTGTGTTGTAGTAATTGAGAGTCGCGATGTAGGTTTTTAGCTTTTCTTCGCCGAGGGCTGCCATTTTTTCGGGGCTGTCCGCAACTGCAAAAAGCTTTTCTGTAGCTTTGTTGACGCCAGCGTCGGTTGCTTGTGCCGACAAAATAACCGCAACCAAAAGCGTAAAATTGTTTTTATAATTCAGCTCGCTTTTTGGGCTTTTTATGTTTTGTGAAAGCCGCGAAAAAATTTCTTCGATACGCTGAGTTTCCTGCATAATTGAAAGCGTAATGGTTTACGGTTTTTTTTCAAGTGGCAGACTCTTGCGGTAAAGCCCTCTATGGTGTGTTCCGTTTTAGCCTTTTCAAAAGGCTCGCTCCTGCGGTTTATCGCTTTGAAGTTGCAGTCGCGGATTTTGCTTTTAGCGACGTTTAAGCAAAAAAGCTTCGGTGTAATTTTTCAAATGATAAAAAATTTTGACATTCATGAGATGATAGAATGTGCGATTTGCGGGATGCTGACTTTTTTTGCGAAATGGTGTACAATCCGCGAGGTAATAAAGTCGTTTGGGTGGCAGAGATTTGCCAGCATAAATATGGGAGTTCGCTTTATGCAAAAGGTTTTAAAGTTTGTTTTTGCGGTGTTGTTTTTTACGTGTTCATTTTTTTTGGTGGCAGGAGAACGGACGATTCCTGTCGATATTTTTTTGATGATTGATAAATCTTTGTCGATGGATGAACCGGGGAAATTTGACAGTTTACAAAAGTGGGTGCTTGACGAGCTGATTGAGCAAATGATTATTCCGGGCGACTGGGTTACGATTTATCAATTTTACGAAAAGCCTGAGCATATTTTAACGACGACGGTTGAAGACGCGGCATCGTGCCGTAAAATTTATAACACAGTGAAAGCTATCAAGGCGGACGGGCATTATACCGACATCGGGGCTGCTCTTGATACTGTGCAGGCGGCGTTGGATGCACGTGGTTCGAATGGGCGTTTTAAGGTTCTGCTTTTGCTTTCAGACCTTGTGCAGGATGCACCTTGGACTTCAAAGTATCGCGGAAAGCAGGCTTCGTTTAAAAGTCCTTTTTTGGTTGAAGCTCGCACGGTGCAGCATGACAACTGGTATGAAATTACACTTGATATGGATATTCAGGACGCAGTTGTTCAGCGAACTCAGTCGCTTTATTCTGATGTTGTGGCAAATGAAGGTTTGCCCCGCACGGAAAGCGATCAGGATAAGGCATTGATACAAGGTTCGACAACTGTTGTTACGAACACATCAAACGGCGGCACGAACGACGGCGGGCAAACTGCGTCGACAAGTGCAACTGGCGTTTCGAGCAACGACGCCGAAAACGGCGGCACGAATGACAGCAATATCAACGACGCTGCGAATAGCTCCGCGGACGGCGTTGCTAGTGGCAAGAGTAATAGCTCGGTCGGTTCGGAGTTTTTTAAAAATTATGGCGTGCCGATTTTAATCGGCTTGGGTATCTTGCTCGTGATTATTTTGTTGATTATTCTCATTGCACACACGGTAAATGAAAGCCGCCGCAGAAAAGAAGCTCGAAAAGAAAAAATCAATCTCGTGTAAGGTAACCGCCTATAATGAAAAAAATTTTTGTGCTTATTTTGGTTTTGCTCAGTGTTGCTATTTTTGGGCTTTTGATTTTTTTTCGGCTCAATAAAAAAGAGCATGATGTGGTTTCTATTTCAAAGATAATCACACCGACTGCAAAAATAAAAAAGATTGATGCGGAAGGTGTCGAGGAAAATTCGGCAACATCGCAGACAACTCCGATACCGCTCGAAGCTGGGGAAACTTTTATCGTTGATTGCGATACGGATTTAAATGTTGACGGTGCTGACGACAAGGTTCTTGCGGTTTGGCTCAATGCGGATAACTCAGTTTATCTCATTCCAGCAATCTCAAATCCAATCCAAAAAAAATACGCTCGCAATGCCGGCGTAAAAACTGAAATCACGCAGCCAAACAGCGTAGCTATCTACACACTTGATTTGGAACTTGGTGAAAAGCCAGCAGTTGTTTGCTCTGGCACCACACGCGACAATATCCAAATTTTAGCTATTTTTTTGCTTGATGAAAATGGAGACGGTTCAGTTACTCTACGTCAGGTCGCGGTTTTTCATGCAGATATACAAATACGCATCGAGAAAAATGAGCGGGCACGGTCGACGGGACTAGGGCTTTACAGTGTTTCGTGTTTCGAGTCTGATAGCAGCAATCCGAACACATTAACGCAGATCGAAAAAATTTACACGTGGTCGGAGAGGGACGGTGCGTTTCAGAAAACGGCTGAAGTTTCCATTCCTGGCGAAAAAGTTGAAAGCCAAATGTTGCGTAGAATCGGCGGTGGTGATGTTCAACTCTTCCGTGAATTTTTGCAAGGGCTTTGGGTGCAGCAAAATGAAAACACAAACACCGCAACTGAAAAACTTTTATATTTTAACTCGACGGCAAATGAAATTACATTCACAAATGGCGATCTTCAAGAGATTTATGTTATTTCGAATGTCAGCCAACGCCGCTACGGAATTTACTTTACGACTTATAATAAATCACTCAATACAATTATTTTGCGAATAGATATTGAAATCAAAAGTTTGACGGAAATTTCTGTTCGCGTTGTTGAAAGCGTTACGCGTTTGAAAATAGGGGCTGAGTCGTTGTGGGACGGCGTGTATGCAAAAAAAGATAACACTATCCGCGTTGAAAGTGAAAGCTCGCAACTGACGCGTGTTGAGTCGATTTTGCGTACGGAGAATGTCAGTTGGAAAAATGACAGCTACGATTTGCATTTTGAAAAAAATGCATTTACGTTCAAAACGCCGAGCGGTATTTTGTCAGGAGATTATACATTACTGACAATACAAAATAAAACGATTTTGCAATTACGCAGCAGAAGCGGAACGTACTTTTATGAAGTAACGCCTGCAAATACTGCCTTAATTTTAACGCAAGTGGAAGTTAAACTGACCACAGTGAAAAATACTGGCACGGAAAAAATCGTTTTGGCAAAAACGCAATTATAAAAATTCAATTAAAAAATAATCTGCAACACATAAAAGTAGATGCAGTTATTTTTTAATCGCTTGCAAAATTTCACTGGCAATACTTTCGCTAACTTTAATTGCTGTAGCAATTTCTTTCGGACTCGCATTTGACAAATTGTCAAGCGAGCCGAATTGTTCGAGCAACCGCTTTGCTCTCACATCTCCAACGTGAGGCAAATCTGCAAATGACAAATTCAGTTCTGCTTTTTCTCGCAAGCGTTTGTTTCGCGAGTTTGCAAAGCGGTGTGCTTCATCGCGTATGCGTTGGAGTACGCGTAACGCAGCACTTTTACGCGGTAGCCGCAGCGGGTTCCCATTATGCGGGAAAAATATTTCTTCGTTTTTTTCCGCCAAGCCAATAACAGGAATATCCAATTTCAATGCAGATAAAATTGTGTGTGCAGAATTGACTTGCCCGATACCGCCATCGATGAGAATCAAATCTGGAAGGTCTGCATCTTCGTTCAACAAGCGGGTATACCGACGAGCGACTGCTTCCTTCATCGAAGCATAATCGTTATTGATGCCGTCAGTCGTTTTTAATCGGAACAGCCGATAGTTTTTTTTGTCTGGATTTCCGTCCTTGAATGAGATTAAACTTGCAACGGTGAAGCTACCTTCCAAATGTGCGATGTCAAATCCTTCAATGCGGACTGGCAGCACTGAAAGGCTCAAAACTTTTTTTAGCTCTTCCAATCCAGCCCAATCACCGTATTCACGCAATCGGCGTATTACGTCTTCGTGTGCGTTAAAGTATGCCATGCTCAACGCGGCTCTGTGGTGACGAAAATCTTTCAGCGTCATGCGAAAATCGCTTGCAAGTTTTTCATCATCGCTTGACGCTGCGACAGTTTTTGCGAGCTCTTGCGAAAAATAATTTTGACTTGCTTCGGCAGCAAGCGATGCTCCGTCAATTTTTTGCTCGAAGTAAGTTTGTTTCAACGGAATTGGCAAAGTTATAATTTTCACCGAACCAGAAAGTTTATTTTGAAACCAATCGTTCATTATGTTATTGCCATCGTCCGAAGAACTCTCGAAATTTTCGACTGCTCCACAACTTTCAGTTGTGTGATTTGCTTCTGCAATAAAAATTGTCGGCGGTACTTCTTTTTTATCATTGTAATACAAAGGCAAAAATTCCTGCACAACTTCGCTATCATCTTTGAGAGATTGCGTGCGGTACACATCACGAGCGACCAACTTTCCATTGCGCATTTTTAAAACAGCAAAACTAATCATCGCACCTTCGCACGCCCACGCAATATAATCACGCGAATTTTCATCCAAGTCTTCAACAACGTTTTGGTTATGCAATGCTAAAATAGATTGAATGCCGTCGCGCAATCGTTTTGCTTTTTCAAAGTCAAGCGAACGAGCAGCTTCCTGCATATCTTTTTGAAGCTTGTCAACACTATTCGCATTGGTTAATAAATTTTTCACTTCGTTGATGACGCTCGCATAATCTTCTTCGGAAACTTTTCCGCAACAAGGAGCCGAACATCGTCCGATGTGATAATACAAACAAGGGTACTTTCTTTTTCGAAGCACTTTGCATTGACGGATTTTATAATTTTGTTTTATCAAATGCAAAAAATTTTCAACAGCGTAAACATTTGGAAATGGACCAAAATAAAACGAACCATCATTTTTTAAAGTGCGTGTTTTAAAAATTGCGGGAAATTTTTCGTTGGTGATTTTTATCACTGGATAAGTTTTTCCATCTTTCAAACAAATGTTGTATTTAGGTTTGTGCTTTTTGATGAGATTATTTTCCAGCAAGAGTGCTTCGTATTCTGTTTTTGTTTCGATGTACTCAAGCTCAGTCGCACGCGAAACCAAAATGCGTGTTTTCACGTCTTTGTTTTTTGCAAAATACGAGAGCAGCCGATTTCGAAGCGACTTCGCTTTTCCAACATAGATTATCGTGCCGTGCTCATCCTTCCAAAAATACACACCACTTTGCAGCGGTGCTTTCAATGCAACTTCGTGTAACTGCTCTCTGACACTCATCAACGCATTATAGCGGTTTGCAACTTTGTTGTGAAGACTACAGGTCATCTCTAAAAGCTGATGTTTTTAGAGATGACCTGATTTCTTTAGCCGAGCGTACTTAGCTTTTGATAAAAGTAGGAGTAAATGCTACATTCACTCCCGTGTATAAGCTCCATAGTTTACCAAATACAAGAAATTCAAAGTTTGCAAATGACGATTGGTTGTGGTTGGCGAGAAGATTTGTGCTATGCATAAATCTCGCTGTGCTTGAATAAACGCGACGCTCAGTATTTTACTTCACTTGAATTGTATCATACTTTGATGTATAATGCTCAAATACATATTTTTTGTTTTGAGGAACTTATGTCAAACTACTCACAAATACTAAAAGAAGAATTAGTAACCGCATTGGGTTGCACTGAGCCAATTGCCATTGCATTGTTAGCAAGCCGTTTTGCTGATGCACTCGGAGAAGAACCAGAGCATATCACCATTCGTTGCAGCGGTAACATTATCAAAAACGTAAAATCAGTAATGGTGCCGAACACAGGCGGACTTAAAGGTATCGAGGTTGCCGTTTTAGCAGGCGTTATCTCAAAAAAGCATCAAGCAAATCTTGAAGTCCTAAATGATTTTTCGGACAGCGACAGAAAACGTCTTGCAGAAATGTTGGAAAGAAAATGCGTAACAGTCGAGCATTTGAAAAGTCCCGCGGTGCTGCATATTATCATTGACGGTAAATCAAAGAACAATACCGCTTCGGCTGAATTGATTCATGCACACACCAATATCGTAAAAGTTACCAAAAACGGAAAAGTGATTTTTGAAAAACCTTTCGATGTAAATGCAAACGCTGCAACAGGCGTTGACCGCTCATGTTTAAACGTGAAAGATATTTTGGAATTTGCACGAACTGTTGACATTTCGGAAGTTGCAGAATTGCTTCGTCATCAAGTCGAACTTAATATGCACATTTCAGAGCAAGGCTTTCAATCACTTCCAGAGCAAAGTATTGCAAAAGTTATTTTGAAAGCAACGAGTGGCTCACAATATTATGATGCAACAAAATTACCGACAATCATAAAAGCAAAGATAGCTCTCGCAAGTGCAATCGAAGCACGAATGTTAGGTTTGTCTTTTCCTGTTGTTACAAACTCAGGAAGCGGCAACCAAGGACTTTGCGTAACAATTCCCGTAGTTGTGTATGCACGTGAAATGCAAATCCCCGAAGAGCAAATGCTTCGTGCATTGATTGTGAGCAACTTAATTGCAAATCACCAAAAAACTGGAATCGGAAAACTTTCGGCATATTGCGGTGCAGTCAGTGCAACGACCGCAGCAATGGCAGCAATCGCTTTTATGAAAGGCGGCGATTACAACACAGTTAGCCAAACGATTTCAAACTCGCTTGCAACAAGTTCCGGAATCGTTTGTGACGGTGCAAAAGTTTCCTGTGCAGCAAAAGCGCTTGCGTCACTTGAGACGGCAAATCTTGCATACGAAATGGCGGCAAGCGATGTTGCGTTCCGTGCGGGCGACGGCATCGTCAAAGACGACATCGAAAAAACAATCCGTGCCGTCGGCGTTCTGGCAAAACAAGGTATGAAAGAAACAGACGCGGTGTTGCTTGAAATTATGCTGGATTGATTTATCCTTTGAGATGTTGCAATATTTTTTTAATATTAAAAATAATTCACCGGAGCTTTTATGCTTGAAACAACGCTGCATCCGCCTGCAATAAAAACAAAAAAAATTTTAGTCGCATTAAGTGGCGGAGTTGACAGTTCCGTTGCGGTGCACCTTTTGGCGGATGCAGGGTATTCAGTGGGCGGTGCCACCATGAAGTTTCATATCAACCACACCATAGATAAAACCCAAGATGAGAACATCGCCGCTGCCCGTGCAATATGCGACAAACTTGGTATACCGCATTACGTGTTTGATTTTACCGATGAGTTCAAAAAAGAAGTTCTCGATTATTTTGTCGGAAGTTACGAAAACGCTGAAACGCCGAATCCATGTTTTATTTGCAACCGAATGATAAAGTTCGGTGCATTTCTACGGGCAGCGGAGCGTTTAGGATTTGACGCGGTTGCGACAGGGCACTACGCCAAAGTCCAGTACGACGAAAGTCTCGCACGCTATCGGCTTTTCGCAAGCCACTATGCTGAAAAAGACCAAAGCTATTTTTTAAGTGGCTTAAAGCAAACACAACTTGCGAAAATTATTTTTCCGCTTCAAGATTTAACAAAGCCCGAAGTGAAAAAAATTGCCGCAGAAAAAAACATAGCCGCTGCGACACAAAAAGAAAGTCAGGACATTTGTTTTGTCGAAGATGGCGATTACACGAAAGTCATTGAAGCATTTTCCACAAAGACGATGGATCCAGGAAATTTTTACACGTGCGACGGACAAGTTGTTGGCAAGCACAAAGGAATTTTTCGCTACACAATCGGACAACGACGCGGGCTGCACGTGAGTTTAGGCAATCCTGTGTACGTGCTTGAAAAAAATCTTGCTACGAATGCAATCATTGTTGCAGAGCGTGACGCACTGTATTGCACCGATTTAATCGCAGGGGATTTAAACTTCATTGCTGGCGAGTTTATCGAAATGCTAAAAGCTAATGACCTTGTGCTGACGGCAAAAACCCGCTACCGCTCAACGCCAAAAAAATGCCGCGTTGAAAAACTTTCGCCTGAGTGTTTTGAAGCTTCGGACTCTAACGCACTAAAAAAATCTGCCGAGCTTGCGGTGCATTTTTTGGAAAAAGATTTTGCCGTTGCAATCGGTCAAGTGCTTGTATTGTATAAAGGCGATGAAGTTATCGCAAGTGGAATTATTCGCAGCACAACAACCGAACACGCAGCCGTTTACAAAGTCAAAAATTAATAAAAGATTTGCAGGCAAAAAAAATTATAAAAATCGTTAAAGTTTACATCTAAAATACCGATAATTTGAGTGAGGCTTAGGGCAAGTCTCCGCAGGACAAGGATGTTTTGCGAAACATTATTCCAGGGAGGAATATATTATGATTATTAATCATAACATGAGTGCTATGTTCGCTCAACGAACATCGGGTCTTACCACGCGAAGTATTGGTAAAGACATTGAAAAACTTTCAAGCGGTATGCGAATCAACCGTGCTGGTGATGATGCTTCCGGGTTGGCAGTTTCTGAAAAAATGCGAAGTCAAATTCGCGGTTTAAACAGAGCATCTGCAAACGCTTCGGACGGCATTAACTTCATTCAGGTTACGGAAGCTTTCTTGCAAGAAACAACTGACATTATGCAGCGAATCCGCGAGCTTGCTGTTCAAGCTGCAAACGGTATTTATTCTGCAGAAGACAGAATGTACATTCAAGTTGAAGTTTCGCAGTTGGTAGCAGAAGTTGACCGCATTGCAAGTTCCGCCCAGTTCAACGGCATGAACATGCTCACAGGACGCTTCGCACGCGAAGACGGCGAAAATTCTGTTACGTCATCAATGTGGTTCCACATCGGTGCTAACATGGATCAGCGCATGCGCGTGTACATCGGTACAATGACCGCTGGTGCATTGGGTATCCGCAATGTTGGAGACGAGTCAATCATGACTATCGCAACTCCGTCAGATGCGAACCGCAGCATTGGTATCATTGATGACGGCTTGAAGAAGATAAACAAGCAGCGAGCTGACCTCGGCGGCTATCAGAACCGTATGGAACTGACTGTTGTCGGATTGGACATCGCAGCTGAAAACTTGCAAGCTGCCGAGTCTAGGATTCGAGACGCAGATATGGCTAAACAAATGGTTGAGTACACCAAGAATCAGATCTTGTCACAGACAGGAACTGCTATGTTGGCACAAGCTAACCAGAACAGCCAGTTAGTGCTCTCACTTCTGAGATAAGTTGTAGTAAAGCCTTGACCATGCGTCAAGGCTGCCTTGACTTTGTCACGGCTAATTAAAAAAAGTTTCCCTGTACTTTTTTTAATTTTACTCTTGAAATTTTTTTTCAAAGGTGCTACAATGGCAATGGGTTTGGGGAAAATTTTTCGCTTAAAGTACCCTGAACCCGTGAGGTCTTTGAAAAATACCTATTCTGAAGCCCTGTATGAACAGTATTATCGGCTATTTATTCAAGTAGCCGGTAGTACTGTGTCTTAAGTCTTATCAGTTAAATCACGCGCAAAATTTTTCTCTTGAGCTTATCATGCAGTAAAATGATGGCAAGGATGCCAGGGCTTAAAGCCTATTTTGACTTCAGGAGGGTCATTATGATTATCAATCATAACATGAGTGCTATGTTCGCTCAACGAAACGAGGGTGTTGTTACAACACGTATGATTAAATCCGCTGAACAACTTTCGAGCGGTATGCGTATTAACCGAGCAGGCGACGATGCTTCCGGTTTGGCTGTTTCCGAAAAAATGAGAAGCCAAATCCGCGGTTTGAATATGGCTGGAAAAAACATCCAAGACGGTGTTTCTTTCATCCAAGCAACCGAAGGATATCTTCAGGAAACGACCGACATCATGCAGAGAATCCGCGAGTTGGCAGTTCAAGCTGCAAACGGTATCTATTCTGCAGAAGACCGCATGCAAATCCAGGTGGAAGTTTCGCAGTTAGTTGACGAAGTTGACCGAATTGCGAGCCACGCCCAGTTCAACGGCATGAACGTTTTAACAGGACGCTTTGCCCGCGAAACAGGAACACAGATTATGCAGTTGCATGTCGGTGCAAATATGGATCAAAACGAACGAATTTATATTGGGGACATGAGCGCACGAGCACTCGGAATTGTTGGTGCAACTCAAGGTGGCGAGGATGCAATGGTGTCTGTAGCCGATGTTGAAAGTGCAAACAAGGCAATCGGTTCAATCGATGCAGCTTTGACTGTGATTAACAAGCAGCGAGCTGACCTTGGTGCATATCAAAACAGATTTGAGATGGCATACAACGGGGTTGCAGTAGCATCGGAAAACTTGCAGGCTGCCGAGTCGCGAATCCGCGATACGGATATGGCAAAAGCCGTTGTTGATTATACTCGTGATCAAATTTTGTCACAGTCAACAACTGCAATGCTGGCACAAGCGAACTCAAGTTCACAATCCGTTTTGAGACTTCTTCAATAATTTAGGGATTGCTGAAGTTATCGGGAAACGGAATCATTCGATAGGTGATGAACGAACAGAAGAAGAGAATCTCTGGATGTATTCTCTTGGGAAACCGAAGGGCGTTACCAGTTGAGTGCAGGCGGTTAAACCGCTTTCGATGAATTTTAACGGTGAAGGATTTGCGCGTCCTTCACCTTTTTTAACTTTTGCCACGGATGGCGAAATACTTATAGGCGACCTCTAAAAACTTCGGTTTTTAGAGATGCCGATAATGCAGAAATTTTACAGGAGGTAGAGTTATGCAAATTGCAGCAGTGCAGCCCGAAAAACTAAATAACAGTGCAAGTGCCGTCGCGACCAAGGCTCGAGACATTAACTCGACCTTGAAAAAAGCGGCAGATAAAATTAAAGCGACAATTCTGGCGACCGAAAACGCTGCACAAAAATTAAAAGATGTGCAGGATGCTATCGCAGAATTTCACGAATCGCTTAAGTCGAAGCAACAAACCAACACAAACACGGAGCCTTTTACACGCGAGCTGGATTTTTCCGTGAACAAAGAAATTAACCGCGTGATTGTCCGCGTTATTGACAAGCAAACAAGCGAAATCATCAAAGAAATCCCATCGCGGGAAATGCAAAATATTCAACTGCGTATACAGGAACTTTTGGGGCAGGTCTTTGACAAACAAGTCTGACTTTGCACTTTGCGAATTGCGTAGTTGCCAGTAAACGGTCGAGCTTTTTTGCTTTTTACGCTTCGAGCCACAACCCAAATCGACGTACACCTCAAACACAAAATCTTTGCGGTTTCCGCCAATGAACGGTGTACGGAACTTTTTACGTCAGAGCCCAACTCGCCATGTATGGCCGTGTAAAAAAGTCATCACGATGTTTGCGTTAGCAAACAGTTTTGGGCTATGCCCAAAACTGAGGTTGAAAGCGTCTCAAAATCCAAAGCGTATTTTGAGACGCTTTCATACAAACTCGAAGTCATTTTTACGAAGCAAAAACCAGCCATGGATGGCTGTGTACATAAGCAACAGCGAGATTTGTGCATAGCACAAATCTCGTCGTTTAAAAGCGTACAAGGATGTACGCTTTTAAACACTGGCACAGGACGCCAATTTTTGAACCGTACCGTGGATAAGCTCAGCCGTTTACAAAAGACAAAAATATTATGTGGATTTAATAAATTGCTAAAATTTATAATATATCTATTGACTTTTTGTAGGTTTTTTGAGATTATAATTAGCACGGAGAATTTTAAGATGCACTATGTAGGAATCGATATCGGTTCAACGGCAACCAAGACCGTTATAATGGACGAAGGGAAAAAAAGTATTCTTTACAAAAATCGTATTCCGAGTGGCTGGAATAGCAAGGAAACTGGTGAGGCGGTTTTGAGTTGGGTGAAGGAGACTTTGCAAATGGAGGACTTTAAAATAACTGCCACTGGTTACGGTAGGGTGAGTGTTCCTTTTGCCGACAAAACTTTAACGGAAATTTCCTGCCACGGGAAGGGGGCTCACTTTTTGGCAAAAAAAGATATAACTGTTATCGATATCGGCGGGCAGGATACAAAGGTCATTGTCGTGAAGGACGGGCTTGTGGTTGATTTTATAATGAATGACAAATGCTCGGCAGGCACTGGAAAGTTTTTGGAGCTTATGGCGAACAGGCTTGGTTTGAGCTTGCAGGAAATAAGCGAGTACGCTGCACGTGGGCACGATTTGAGCCTTTCGTCGGTTTGCACTGTCTTTGCCGAGTCCGAAGTAACCTCCCTCATGGGAAAGGGAAGCCCACGCGAAGATATTGCAAGGGGCGTTATCAATCAAATCGTTTCAAAAGTAGTTTCGTTGGCAAACCGAAAGCCCCGCTCCGATGTGTATTTTTTAACTGGCGGCTTTAGCTCAAACGATTACATAAGGGAAGAAATTTCAAAAAAACTTGACGCTCCAGTTTTATCCGATGACTTGGGAGCCTTTGCTGGAGCAATCGGAGCTTGCATTTTGTCGTGATGACACTAACGTTTTTTTCGTTTTGCGAAAAATTATTTTAAGGAAGTTTATAAAAAATTTGCAATTTAAAATACAAAAATACCAGAAAGATAAAAATTTTGAATTACGTTTGATGTGCAATTATTGCGGATAAAAAAGTGTGTCCGTTTAAATATAAAGCGTAATGTACCAGGAGGATTAAAATGGCAGATTACAGAAAAATGTGGGAAGAGTTGGGCATGGATGTTAAAACCCATGACTTGTTATGCGCGGCATTACCAGGTGCGTTTGGAGATGTCTATTTGTCTCAAGAAAATAGACCTGAGGGAATGGATTTTTTCAACATGGTTGTAGCAGACATTCACGGCATACGTCCGCAAGAGCTTGTGGATTTTCAAAAGAAAGGCGGGAAAGTTGTTGGCTCATTTTGTATCCATGTTCCAGATGAAGTAGTAATTGCGGCTGGGGCTATCGCAACGGGACTTTGCAGTGGCTCGCAATTTTGGGTTCCAGACGGTGAAAAAGTTTTACCGACGGCAACTTGCCCTCTAATTAAGGCTTCGCTTGGAGCTCGCTTTGGAAAGACGTGTCCTTTCTTTAGAATCTGCGACTTGTTCGTCGGCGAGACAACGTGTGATGGTAAAAAGAAAGCGTGGGAAATTTTGGCTGAAGATGCTCCGATGTATATTATGGATATTCCGCAAATGAAAAGACCGCATGATTTTGAAAAATGGGCTTTGGAAATCAAAGGTTATATTAAAAAGAATGAGGAACTCACAGGAAACAAAGTAACGCCAGCATCTTTAAAAAAGGCAATTGAAATTGTAAACAACAAAAGAAAGGCTCTGCAAAGGTTAAATAATTTTCGGAAGCTGGAAAATATTCCTATTTCTGGAAAAGACGTTTTGCTGATTCACCAAATTGCTTTTTATGATGATCCAATACGTTTTGCAACGATGGTCAACAAACTTTGTGATGAACTTGAAACAAGAAAAAAGCAAAATGTTTCAGTATTTAAAAAAGGCACAAAGCGAATCCTTTTGACGGGAACGCCGCTTTCAATTCCGAACTGGAAGATTCATCACATAATCGAAACTACGGGAGGAGCTGTCGTTTGTGAAGAGATGTGTACAGGAATAAGGTACTGCGAGGCTCTGGTTGATGAAACAGGAAACACGATTGATGAAATGGTCAATAACTTAACAAAAAGATATTTGGGACATATAAATTGTGCATGTTTTACTCCGAACAAAGAACGAATTGATGATATAATTAGGCTTGCAAAAGAATATAAGGCGGACGGCGTTATCGATTTGAATTTGAAATTCTGCAATATCTACGATACGGAAGGATATTTTGTCGAAAAAGCTTTGCGAGAACATAACATTCCGTGCTTAGGCATTGAAACGGATTACACCGATGAAGATGCCGAACAGCTAAAAACACGTATAGGTGCTTTTATAGAAATGTTACGATAATGAAAAGTTATTATATTTTTTTGCCCGACTCAAAAACTGCTCTTGAGCTTTACGGTCTCATAAAACAAAAAGGCATAAAGTGTACGATGGCACCTACTCCAAGAGAAGCTGACGCTTGTTGTGGAGTAAGTATTCTCTATTATGATTTTTCCGACGCGGAAAAAATCAAGGAGATAATCGAGGAAGGAGGCATCAAAATAACTAAATTTTGGGAAAGCGAAAAAACTTTCAATCCCGCACGAAATAAGTTTTGCTGAACCTTGAGAAACGCCTATTTAAAAATTAGGCGTTTCTTTTTTATGTAACTGGCGTTATCTTTCCGTTTTCGTGCTTCACTTCAAGAAGCTGGTCATAGCTGATGTTGTTTGTGCTTATCCAGCTTTCAACTTCTTTCTTTTGCACGTTTTCAAAAAGGCAAGCGAAACCGCAGCCAGCTTTTAGAAATGTCGGTATGGGAATCAGCTTTGCATTTATTGGGGCAGACTTTATCGCTGAGTCGCACTTAAGAGCTGCGGTTGTCGTTCCAAAGGTAATTATATAATTCATTGCAGTTTTTTCCTTTCTGAAACAACTTCCAAAAAGGCTTCAAGCCGCGTTGCAAATTGTCCTGCATCTTCTTGTGAATAATCCGACTCGATGTGAATATATGGAAGCCCTTTTTGCATAATGTGTTTTCCGACCGTGTGGGACTCGAGGTTGAAGGTGTGGCAAGCAACCAAGGTGCATTCGATTACGGCATCGGCTTTGTAATGCTCGACAAGATAATCTAAATCCTTGAGTCTTCCGGGATTGGGACTCATAACCGAGCAGTTTGTTTTAAGATACTTTTCGGCGATAGCTTCAATTGGGTCTCGTTCGGGATTTTCATCGACAAATTCCATGTGAGTTCGCAAACCAGAACAGCTATCATAACCTACGATCACAGCTCCAAGCTTTTCAATCTGTGCTAAGATTTTTTCTTTAACGCCGCCAAGCGGACAGCCCGTTACTAAAATCCGAGGGCGTTCATCTTTTGTGCCTTTTAAATTTTCTTCCCAATGCTCTTTTAATTCCTTCGTGCGTTTTACGAGTTCGTCATTTTTTTTCTTTACGTCGTATTGAAAGCCGAATGCTTCTTTGACATTAAACTGCTCCAAACCTGAAACAGGCGGCGGGTCAAGGGTTGAAAGCTCAAAAAAGTTTATGAGGTTTCTTCGCTCCTGATTACAATCCTTTATAGCTTTTCGTAAATCGGCTTTTGTGATTGTGATGCCGTAAAACTCTTCGAGTTTTACCTTTAGCTTTTTTACCTCATCAGCCCAAAAAGGATAAGCTTTCGGGTCAAGGTTATTTTGTGGCAAATGCATCACATGCGTCGGTTTTATATTATTCAAAAGTTCGAACATCTTTTTTTTGCCGTCGCAGGTTGTTTCGCCAACGATAAAATCCGAAAAATAAAAAAACGGACAGGTGTCAGTTATCGCGTGTCCGTAGGAAGCCTTTATCAGCGGACAAAGATTTTTCGGTAAGTCCCGCTCGGCTGCGGCGATTGGCTTTTCGCTTGTTGCACACAAAGAAACTGGCACAGCTCCAGCTGCGTATATAAGTTCGGTAGGCACATAAGAACAGTAAAGTCCGACAACCTTTCCGCCTTTATCTTTTAAATTTTTCAAAGCCAAAAATTTTTCCTGCTGAGCTTCTGCCAAACTGTCAAAGCCCTTCGGTAAATCATTCATAATCGTCCTCCGAAATTTTTAAGCGTAACAAATATTTATTGCGACATATTATTATTTATTAAAAAAAATTACAAGCCCTCTACAATAAATAAATAAAATTTTATCGTTATAATTATCTATTTTTATGATTGAGCTTTTAGCGGAGCGTATTAAACTTTTGGTAAATGATGGCAACCGAAAGGTTGCCCGTGAGTTGCACTTTCGGTGAATGGCTACAATGACAAATGGAAAGCTCGAAGGTTTTTGAAAAAATCGATTTACGTGGTTGAAATAAACGATGGCTTGACTTTTTTTGTGGCTTTGTGTATAATGCTCAAGGCAAAATCGATTTTGCTTTTTGCGGATGTCATATAACGGCTATTATCCAAGCTTCCCAAGCTTGTGACGTGGGTTCGACTCCCATCATCCGCTTTTTGGCACAATTTTCCGATTATAAACAGGTTCCGTTTAAAAATAACAAAAAATTTGAGGAGAGCGTACGATATGCAGGAGCATTTTCCGTTGGAAAGTAAAAAAGTGATTGCAGCAAAATTGTGGAAATTGGGCTATCCGACAATGATAGCCATGGGTATGCAGAGCTTTTACGACATTGTCGATATGGCGTGGATTGGGCAATACTCGCAAGATGCCGTTACGGGCGTTACTATCTTTTCGGTGTTGTATCAGTTGTTTACGGTTCTAAACGAGGTCGCGGGTTCAAGCTCCGTTTCGATGATTTCACAAAGCTACGGACGTGGCGATAAGCTTCATACGCAAAGCATTTCCGAGCAAACAATTAGCTTCAAAGTTGTGCTGGCTGTGCTGTCGGGGCTTTTGTTATTTGTGTTTTTGAAGCCTCTTCTTTATGTTTATACGAAAAATGAAGCTGTTATACAGCACGCACTGGATTATGGTTGGCTTCGAATTTTCTTTTTACCGCTTGCGTTTTCATCGTATTCAGTGAACACGATTTTCCGCTGCACCGATGATTCAAAAACGCCGATGAAAATAATGGTTTTTGCGGGCTTCCTAAATTTTATTTTAGACCCTATTTTTATTTTTGACACGGTTCCAACACTCGGTATTTTGCCTCAATCGCTGCAAATTCACGGCTTGGGAATGGGGGCTTTTGGTGCGTCGCTTGCAACTTGCCTTTCGATTACGGTGAGCTTTCTCATCGGATTTGCGATTTTACTTTCGGGAAAAACGGGCAGAACAATCAATGTCAAAGGTTTATTTAAGCTCAATCGCGAAATTGATATGAACTTGCTGCGAATTGGTTTGCCAGCAGGTTTTAACATTTTTGTTCGCCAGCTTTTTATGTCGCTTTTAATCAAATTTGTGAGCCAATACGGAGACGGGGCAACCGCTCTTGCTGGTGTCGGTGGAAAACTTTCGGGCTTCGCTTTGGTGCCGCTTTTCGGTTTTAATATGGCAAGCTCCGCGATTGTCGGGCATCAGCTAGGGCGGGACGAAGTACCTGCTGCGAAGCGGACGGCGATTCTTGGTGCGGTGATTTGCAGTGCGACAGTGTTCGTTATCACCGTGTTTATTTTGCTTTTTCCGCAGGTGATTTTGTCGGCATTTTTTGATAACGCCGAAACGATTAAAAAGGGAATAACGATGGTGCGTATCCTAAGCTGCTCGTACATTCCGCTTGCTTTCGCGATAGGCATACAGGCGGTTTTTTCAGGCTCAGGACACACACGCCCGCTTTTGTATGCAACCATAGGTTCGAGCTGGGTTGTGCAGTTACCGTTTCTTTTTTTGGCGGTTAGCGTGTTTCACTTACCACTGGAAGCGGTTTGGGTTTCGTACGTAATTTCCGAGCTCGCCCATCTTTGCATCGCCCTGTACCACTACAAAAAAGGCGTGTGGACGACCAAGCGTGTGTGATGTTGCTACTTCGATACTGAGCCATGGGTGTCTTTGTCGGATGAATGCTCACTGCAGCATCCGGAGCACCCTGAACAATGACAAGCACCCTTTCCACTTTTGATATTTTTTATCAGTCGAAAGGCGGCAAAACCGACAATTACCAAAACTACAATTCCTACTATTATTGTTCCCATATTCATACTAAACTCCCAATTTTATATTTTTAAACGGCACAGCTAAACAGAGTCGCTTTGAACTTCGACCTGCTTAGCCGTGTCTAGTTTTTTTACGCTTTAGCCATTCCTGCTGCATTCCTTTTTATGTTTGCAGTACTCGGACGGAAAAGCTGAAACAAAATAAGTCCCGCAAACAAAATCGCAAACGCCAGTCCAACAATATGCACATTTCCTGAAATTGCACTTCCAAACTGATATATAATCAACGAAATAACGTATGCAAAAATCGTTTGATAACCGATTGCAAACAGCGTCCATTTTGGACTGTTCATTTCACGCTTGATTGCACCGATTGCCGCGAAGCAAGGTGCACACAAGAGGTTGAAAAGAAGGAATGAATACGCAGCAAGAGCACTCATCGTTTCAAAGTCCAACACACCGAAAACTCCAACAACTTCCTCTTTTGCAACCAAGCCCATGATAGTCGCGATAGTTGCCTTGATGTTCGCAAAACCGAGTGGCGTAAAAATCCACGCAATCGCATTGCCGAGCATACCGAGAACTGACGCTTCGAGTTCAATCTCTTCATAAAAGCCGAAGTTTCCGTCAACCCAGCCAAAGTGCGAACCAGCCCAAATTACAATTGACGCAATCAAAATAATCGTACCAGCTTTTTTGATAAACGACGAAGATCTTTCAGCAACAGAACGCAAGATATTTGTGGGCGTCGGCCAGTGATACGCAGGTAGCTCCATAACAAACGGTGCAGGCTCGCCAGCAAACATCTTTGTTTTTTTCAGCATAATTCCTGAAATAATCACCGCCGCGATACCGACAAAATACGCCGAAGTTGCAACCCACCAAGCACCGTGGAACAGAGCCGCCGCAATCAACGCGATAATCGGTAGTTTCGCACCGCAAGGCATAAACGTCGCTGTCATAATTGTCATGCGGCGGTCGCGGTCGTTTTCAATTGTGCGACAAGACATAACGCCCGGAACACCGCAGCCAGTTGCAATGAGCATCGGGATAAACGACTTACCCGAAAGACCGAAGCGACGGAACGCACGGTCAAGCACAAACGCAATACGAGCCATGTAACCGCATGCTTCCAAGAACGCAAGGAAAAAGAACAGAACAAGCATTTGCGGAACAAAGCCTAAAACCGCACCGACACCGCCAACGATACCAGTCATGATTAAACTTTTGAGCCAACCAGCAACTTGGAGTTTGTCCAGCCCTGCTTCAACGAATGTAGGAATACCAGGAATCCATATACCGAAGCTACTTTTCTCTGGAATACCTTCTACACCGTCGCCAAAAACAGCGTCAACTTTTTCGGAAATGTCAAAGCCCGCTTCTGCCAAACTCGCACCATAAGTTCCGTAAGCTTCATTGAAGTCTCCGTAACTTCCACCGTCGATTGCCTCCAAAATCTTATCGGCACCGACGACGTTAGCGTTTGCAGCCGCTTCAACGGTTTGATGAAGCTCATCCGTGAAAAGATTTTTTTGTGCGTATTCATCCATTGCCTCATCGTATGCACCAGTGCCTATACCGAACAAATGCCAGCCATCCCCAAACACGCCGTCGTTTGCCCAGTCGGTAGCGATTTGCCCGACAGTCGTTACTGAAATGTAATACACCAAAAACATAATCAAGGCAAAAATCGGTAACGCCAAAATTCGGTTCGTAACAACCTTGTCGATTTTGTCCGAAACTGACAACTTTCCGCTGTTATGCTTTTTGTACACAGCCTTCAAACAATTTCCGATATAAACATACCTTTCATTTGTGATGAGACTTTCCGCATCGTCATCTGCTTCGGCTTCAGCATTTTTTATATCATTTTCCAAATGAGTCAAAGTGCTTGAAGAAATTTTCAACTGCTCGATTATTTTTTTGTCGCGTTCAAAAATTTTAATGGCATACCATCGCTGCTGCTCCTGCGGCAAATCATGCAAACACACTTCTTCGATGTGTGCAATTGCGTGTTCGACAGTGCCAGAAAAAATATGTTTCGGCTGTGAAGGCTTTTGCTGAGCCGCCGCGATAACCGCCTCCGAAAGTGCTGGAAGTCCTTCACCTTTTAGTGCAGAAATTTCGACAACTTTACAACCGAGCTGTTTTTCCAACTCCGCCTTGTCGATTTTGTCGCCTCTCTTTTTCACAACGTCCATCATGTTAATCGCAATGACCATCGGCACGCCTAGTTCAAGAAGCTGCGTCGTCAAGTACAAATTCCGCTCAAGGTTTGAACCGTCAACAATGTTCAAAATAACATTGGGACGATTTTTCACGAGATAATCCCGCGACACAACTTCCTCAAGCGTGTACGGCGACAAAGAATAAATTCCCGGCAAGTCAATAATCGTAACGCCGTCATGCTTTTTGAGCTTACCCTCTTTTTTCTCGACGGTAACACCAGGCCAGTTTCCAACAAACTGATTCGAACCCGTCAATGCGTTAAACAACGTCGTTTTTCCGCTGTTCGGATTCCCTGCAAGTGCAATCTTAATATCCATAAAAATCTCCTCGACAAAAATATCACCAACGTCCCAAACAAAAGCACCTCCATCGAACCTCTCGACAAAACGTACCATTTGCATCAAGACGCATCTTGGCTTTGTAATCTTTTTTTAATATCGGCTGTGCACCTAAGCTCTGTTCTATTATCGTGTGCCAAAAGCACAAACCGAGCTACTCGCACGCAAAACGCCCGCCACAGAAAGCTCAAATCTGATAACTGCGTTATTGAATAACGTCGTTATTTCACGAACTTTAATAACGCTGTTATCTACTCGACAAAAAAAATCGGAAACTGTGGCGTTTCCGTTTTGCTGAGCTTGCAATCAGGCTTCGTCCGCCAATTACTCGACTTCAACCATCTGTGCATCAGCTTTCCGAATCGAAAGCTCGTAGTTTCTGACAGTAACCTCAATCGGGTCGCCCAACGGAGCGAGTTTTCGCACCGCTATCGACGTTCCCTTCGTGAGTCCCATATCCATAAGGCGCTTTTTTACCGCACCTTCGCCGTGCAAACGAACAACACTGACAGTGTTTCCAACCTTCACATCGTTTAATGTTTTCATTAAAATCTCCATCCAAGTTTTAATTTATCTAAAATTTGTACTTGCTATACAAAAATATCCTTTGCCAAAGAACCGTCGATTGCAATACGACTTCCTTTAACATTTACAATAAAGTTATCAGCTAGCTTTGAAACAATCGATACTTTCACACCGACAACAAAGCCAAGGTCTTCCAAGTGCTGTCTAACTTCTGGGCTACCGCCGATTCGCTTGATTACGCTTTCTTCACCGACGGACAAAACTGAAATAGGCATCATCATTGCTCCTGTGCCGTTTCGCAAAACAATAACAATGTTATCTCAAAGTTGTAAATTTGCTTTAAAACTAATAACATTGTTATGAATAAACGGCTTGGTACTAATATATCGATTTTAAATAAAAAAAGCAAGTGCTTTTTGAGTTTTTTTTGAACTTTATGCAAAAGTTTTACTCAAAAGGTGGAATAGTTTAACTTTTTGCAAAAAGGTATTTTTCAAAATAGCTTGGAAGCGGTGCCGAAATAATTTCTGGCAAGTTTAATATTTTTTTGCGGCACTGCATTTTTGCAAAGTGCAAAAAGTAACCGCCTTTTACGTTTGGGCTTTTGCTTGATGCGAGTGAGGTTTTGTCGCCAAAAAGCGGAAAACCGTTTGTGGCACAGTGAATGCGGATTTGGTGCTTTCTGCCAGTGAAGATTTGAATTTCTACCAGCGTTAAATTGTATTGAGGCAAATACCTAACGCTTTGCATTTTTGTGTGTGCTGGTTTTCCGTCCACTGGGCTTTTGAACTCGGCGGTGCCTGAAAAATGTCCGACAACAAGAGCCTTGTAAAAACGCAGGACGTTTCCGCTTTGGAGGGCAGCCGAAAAGGTTTGAGCTCCTTTGAGGCTTTGTGAAAATACAACTATGCCGCTAGTGCCGCCGTCAAGTCGGTGAAGAGGACCAGGTGCAAAGGAAATTGCTCTTTGCGGTGATTGAGATGATGAGTTAAAATATTCCGACTTGACGGCGGAGTCTAAGCTTTCCCTGCCGTGAACCAAAACATTGCGAGGTTTGTCAAGGATTAAAAAATCAGCATCTTTGTATATTATCACAAGGTGCGGCAGGTGAGATGCGACAACTTTCGCTTTTTGTGAATTAAGCCTTATCGGAGGTGGTAGCTTGTCGGGATTCGTAGAAAGTTTTGAAGAAGGTAACGGAGCTGCACTTTTGAGAAAATAACTGGAAACTTGGAGGATGTCGCCTTGAATTAGTTGCGTCGATTGGGACGTTTTTTTGCCGTTGAGCCGGATGCTGCCGTGGCGGATGAGTGAGTAGATTTTGGACAGCGGGATGGCGGGGAGCATTTTGCGGATGACGCGGTCGAGGCGGCGGTTTGCATCGTTTTCGCCGATTGTGAAGTTTGTGAATTCCACGATTTTTCCGCAGGTTTATAATTTTTGTGAAAGCCAGATGATGGCTTCGTTGAGCATTTGGACGCTGATGTAGTGATCCATTCGGGCGACGGGCATAAAGCGGATTGCGTTTTTGTCGCTGTAGCGGGCTTGGGCGGTTTCATAGAAGGCTTTTTGCACTTCGAATGGAACGAGGGAGTCTTTTTCGCCGTGGAGCAAGAATATCGGGCGGTTTTGCAATTTGTCGAGGTTGTTCGCGGGGTCGGCTTTTTTTTCGGTGCTCGAAAGCTCGATGTGGGCGGTATGGTACCGCTTTTCGTTTTCGTTGATTGCATTTTGCCAGGCGAAAGCTCCGTTAAAAATCACTGCCGTTTTTAGCTCGGGGTTGTGGGTAAAAATGCCAGCTGCGGTGAAGCCGCCCATTGAGTGCCCTGAAACTGCAATGCGGTTTTCGTCTGCTGAAAGTTCGTTGAGGGCGTATTCTTTGAGGGGCTGAAATTCGCGTAAGTTTTGCATAATGGTCGGTATAAAGTGTCCGTAGCCAGCTGTGCTGTAATCGTCGAAGGCTTCACGCTCGCCGTGGTGGATTGCGTCGGGGAGAATTGTTTGAAAGCCGAAAGTGGCGAGTACACTGCCGATGAAGCGTTGCTTGTTTTTGTTTGAGCTCCAACCGTGATAGTAAAAAATCGTCGGCAGTTTTGACTGCGGTGAAGAGTGTACGCCTTTCGGTGTAAAAACGCAGCATGGGATGCCCGCGATTGTTATTGCTTTTTCGGAAATTGTGCCAGTTGTGTATTCAAACATAGAGGTTGCTCCTTGTGGGCATTGTAGCCGATATGCGGAGTTTGTGCAATGGGGTAGGGCGGATTAATCTTTTGGCACAGGATAGGTACATTCAAATCCTTGCAAGGATTTGAATGTACCAC
>CALAEM010000028.1 GCA_937890985.1 uncultured Treponema sp.
GAAACCAATTCGTTTAAAACTTAATTGTGAAAAACTAAAAATTTCTTGATAAAACTTCCATATTTTTCTTTTACTCTTCCTCTCTCGACTTAAAAAAATCCGCCCAATAAGACTTCTATTTATCGAAAATGGCTTTACAGACGTTTGAATGTCTAGCTGACGGCAATTCTGCATTAAAACCAAAACACGTTTTTTATAAAGGCGATGCGGTGACTTCTATTTTAATAAGGATTGATTACAAACTAGCTTGTGTAATGTCAAATAAAGACGAGGTTAGTCGGAAACGAAAACGGGCTTTTAGCTCCAACGATAGAACTAATTCGGTCTGTGCTAAGTTTACCGTTAAATACGTACTTAGCACACGTTGGTAAAACGCATTTATGAAACATGTCAATAAGGCTTAAAGTTTTGTTGTAATACAATCTTTAAGCCTTAATCAGCCACGTAAGCGGTTCCGCAATGTACATGAAAATCAATTTTTGAATGTGCCAAGCACGTCATTGTACTCGGCTATGGTTGAGCAGCGGACAAGTTGCTCACGAACGGCACCGCCGTTTTGCATTCCTTTTGTCGCCGCTGCAAATTTTTTACGCATTTGCAGGCAGGCTATTTTTTCGCCGACTGATTCGGATGTTTCGGTGAGTTCGTCAAAGGCGACTTGTAAACGTAGAGCTAGCGGGACTTCCTTTTGGTACGAGCCTTTGAGTAGAAAGTCTTTGGTTTGCTGAAATATAAAAGGATTGCCCATAGCTCCGCGTGCAAACATTACGCCGTCGCAACCTGTTTGTCGAAACATTTCGGCTGCATCTTCTGGCGTGAATAAATCGCCTGAGCCGAACACGCCGATTTGCGAGCCAAACCGCACAACTAGTTCGCCAATTAATGCCCAATCAGCTTTGCCACTGTAACGCTGCGTGCGGGTTCGCGGGTGCAAGGTTATTGCCTTGGCTCCAGCGTCAATGCAAGCCTTTGCACAGTCGCTCCAGTTGCGGCTTTGCTCGTCCCAGCCCGAGCGAATTTTTACGCTAACAGGAACTCCACAGTTTTCTGCCGCCTGTACAACTGCTGCAACAACTTGATGCAATAGTACTGGGTCTTTCATCAAAAATGAGCCGCCGCAGCTTCCTGTGATTTTAGGCATCGGGCAGCCTGCGTTTATGTCAATACAATCACAAGGATATTGTTCCAAAACTATTTCAGTTGCATGTGCCATGGAATTCGGATTACCGCCAAAAAGCTGAATAGCGTATTTTGCTTCGTTCTTGCCTTTGCTTAAAAGCTCGTGTGTTTTTCCACTCGTGCGTATGAGTGCTTCGGAAGACACCAGCTCCGTGTAGGCAAAATCCGCACCCATCTTTGCACAAATCGAGCGGAAAGCCGCATTCGAGTAACCAGCAACTGGTGCCAAAAATAAGTTTCCCGATAATTCCAGCGAGCCTATTTTCACTGGCTTATAATACTTTGTGTCGTTGTTTTGCATTTGAAAAACAGTGTACCCGATGTTTGCTTCTTTTGCAAGGCGGTCATTGGTGCGTTTAGATTTTGCGGTCTAAGCTTGTGAAACGGTAAAGCTATTTTGCTTTTTACGCTTCGAGCCTAAACCGCACGGACGCACACCTCAAACACAAAACTTTTGCGGTTCCCGCCAATGAACGGTGTGCGTTGCAGTAACCGCGAAAAACTTTTCACCGCAAACAAAAGCTTTGTTGTGTTAAACAAGATGCGTACTTGCGTTTACGTCCGCCTGAGTTTCGATTGTGAATAAGGTTGGAAATTTCTTAAAATCTGAATGGACTTTCAGCAAGTTTCATACAAACTCAGGCGGTGAAACTGGTAAGCAGAGCTGTGCGTATTCCTAAAATGTAATGGCAAATGATGGCAACCTAAAAATCTGCAAGGATTTTTAGGTTGCCCGTGAGTTGCACGTTCGGTGAATTGCAGCAGTTTTTAGAAATTGGTATTTTTCGAGGTTTCCAAATAAATATTTGTAAACAAAGGTTTTACCTCTTGAATTTGCTTTTTTTTTATGGTAAACTATACTCAGAGTGAGATGTACTTATGAACAAAATAATTGAGTGTGTGCCTAATTTTAGTAATGGGCGTGATCAGGATATCATCGAGCAGATTGTTGCTCCTTTTAAAAATGTTGCAGACGTAAAGTTGCTCGATGTCGAGTCGGACAAAGACCACAATCGTTGTGTCGTTACGGTTATCGGCGAGCCTGAACCGTTGAAAGAGGCTGTTTTGCAAGCAATCGGCGTTGCGACAAAGCTCATCGACTTGCGAAAACACGAAGGGGCTCACCCGCGAATGGGTGCGACTGACGTGGTGCCATTCCTGCCGATAAAAAACGCAACTATGGAGGAATGTATTGCTCTTTCAAAAGAAGTCGGAGCGGAAATTTCTAAACGCTACGGAATTCCTGTGTTTTTGTATGAGAAGTCGGCTTCTTCACCTCAACGTGAAAACTTGTCGACAATTCGCAAGGGGCAGTTCGAGGGCATGGCTGAAAAAATCAAGCAACCTGAGTGGAAGCCCGACTTCGGCGGTACGGAAATTCATCCGTCAGCAGGTGTTACCGCGTGCGGTTGCCGAATGCCACTTGTTGCGTTTAACGTCAACCTCAACACAAACGATTTAAGCATCGCAGACGCAATAGCAAAGAAAGTGCGATTTATTGGTGGTGGCTTGCGTTTTGTTAAAGCGATGGGCGTGGACTTGACGGAGCGTGGCATCGTCCAGGTTTCGATGAATATGACAGATTACACAAAAACATCGCTTTATCAGTCATACGAAATGGTTAAAATGGAAGCAAAACGATACGGTGTGTCAATTGTCGGCACAGAAATTGTCGGTTTAACACCAATGGAAGCTCTTTTGAACGTTGCTTCATATTATTTGCAGATTGAGAACTTTGATGTCAGTCAGGTTATCGAAAACAGGCTCTTGCAGGATTAAAGCTGCGTACACATAAGGAAAATACAATGAAGGTGTTTTTGTCGGATTGCATATTTACTGCAAGTGAAACCTTTCCGGAGCCTATTTCGGGGTTTGTGTTGGAAAATGCAGGACGAATAGTTTTAGTCGAAAAAGGCGAACCACCGCAGCATTTTGTCAACTTCGCCGATGAAGTGATTGACGCTCGCGGGAAAACGATTGTGCCAGGGTTCGTGGATGCTCATACACATTTGGTGCACGGCGGCTCGCGAGAAAATGAACTTGCGATGAAGCTTTCTGGAAAGAGCTACATGGAAATCCACGAAGCTGGTGGCGGAATCTTGAGTACTGTGCGCTCAACGCGGGCATTAAGCGAAAAGGAGCTAACCGAAAAAGCACTGCGGAGTTTGCGTGTGATGTTGCAGCACGGCACAACGACGGTTGAAGCAAAAAGCGGTTATGGCTTGGATTTGGAAACCGAGTTGAAGTGCTTAAAGGTTGCCAAAAAGCTGAATGAGTTGCAGCCCATCCAAATAATTTCAACATATATGGGTGCACATGCAACACCGCCAGAATTCGGCGATACAGATGAATACTTAGATTTTGTCATTGAGCGTGTACTACCTGAGATAAAAGCACAAGGTATCGCCGAATTTGTTGACGCGTTTTGCGAAAAGGGAATTTTCTCGGTTGAGCAAACAAGGCGTGTTTTGAGCGAAGCGAAAAAGCTCGGGTTTAAGCTGAAAGTGCATGCTGATGAAATCGAGTCGTTTGGCGGTGCCGAGTTGGCGGCTGAACTTGGAGCAGTTTCTGCGGAGCACTTGATGGCAATTTCCGAGCAGGGAATCGAAGCGTTGGCAAAAAGCGGCACTGTCGCGGTTGTTTTGCCTGCCACATCGTTTTTTTTGATGGCACCGCAATATGCACCAGCAAAAAAGATGATTGAAAGCGGAGTATGTGTCGCAATAGCAACTGATTATAACCCAGGCTCATCGCCGACGGAGAATATTCAGCAAGCTATGTGGAACGCCTGCTTTAAGATGAAACTTTCGCCAGAGCAAATTTTCCGTGGCGTTACGATTAACGCAGCAAAGGCGATTTGCAGAGAGCGTATTGTCGGCAGCTTGGAAAAAGGCAAGCAGGCTGATTTACTCGTGCTAAATGCTCCAAGTCTTGAATACGCCTTGTATCACTTTGGTGTGAACTCGGTTCGTCAAGTTTGGAAGCAAGGCAAAAAAGTCCACGAAGTACGCGACTAGTTTCCTGCAAAAATAATGCAAAGAAAAAAATGAGGGGCAGTTTTCACTGCCCCTGTTTTATTTTTGAGATGTGCTTAGCTTAAGCCCTCAATATGTCCGTTTACAAAGTCAATATGAATTGCCTGCGGTTCTTTCGGCAATCCAGGCATTCGCATCATATCGCCCATAATCGGCACAACAATTTCCGAACCATTGTTCAGCACAACTTCGCGAACATGCATTTCAAAACCTGTCGGAACACCGTGCAGTTTCGGGTCTGACGAAAACGAGTACTGCGTCTTTGCGATACAAACTGGATACTTTGCAGCTTCAGTTGTCTGCAATTTCTCGATGTCTTTTTCGGCTGTGCCTTCATACGTTACAGAAGCTGCACCGTAAATTTCCTTGCAGATTTTTTCAATCTTTGTTTTGATGCTGTCATTTTCATCGTAGACAAATTTCAAAGGCTTTGACGGCTCTTTGTCGATTTTTTCGACAACCAATTTCGCAAGAGCTTCCGCACCTTTGCCGCCTTCACCGAAAGCACTGTTGACTGCAAAGCCAACGCCTTGTTTTTCGCAATGCTCGCGAACAATTGCAAGTTCCTCATCCGTATCATAGCCGTATTTGTTCAAAGCAACGATAACCGTTTGCCCAAACTTTTTCATATTTTCGATGTGCTTATCTAAGTTTGCCAAGCCTTTTTTCAAAGCTTCTGCGTTCGGTTTTGAAATTTCTTTTTCTGGAACATCACCGTGCATTTTCAAACCGCCAGTTGTTGCCGCAATCACAGTCAACGCTGGTGAAAGTCCCGCTTTGCGGCACTTGATATCAAAGAACTTTTCAGCACCCAAGTCGGCAGCAAAGCCTGCTTCCGTGATGACATAGTCGCCGCAAGTTAAAGCTGTCTTTGTTGCAATGATTGAATTGCAACCGTGAGCGATATTTGCAAAAGGTCCGCCGTGAATAAACGCAGGAGTGTTTTCCGTTGTTTGCACAAGGTTCGGGTTCAATGCATTTTTCAGCAACACAACAATCGAGCCTGCAACACCAATATCTTTCACCGTCACTGGTGCATTATTCATATCGTAGCCGATAATGATTTTTTCAATGCGGCGGCGTAAATCTTCAATGCCCGTAGCCAAGCAGAAAATCGCCATTATTTCAGAAGCTGGCGTAATATCAAAGCCAGTTTCGCAAACAACACCGTTGCCATCACCTAAACCAGTAATAACTTTTCGCAACGAGCGGTCATTCACATCAAGCACACGATTCCAAATCACTTTTTTCAGTTCTTGCGGTGTGCCACGTGTGCGGAAGTTGTAGTTGTCAACCAATGCACTAATCATATTGTGTGCAGTGGTGATAGCGTGGAAGTCGCCTGTGAAATGCAGGTTAATTTCTTCCATTGGTAAAACCTGTGCGTAACCGCCACCAGCTGCACCACCTTTCATACCGAAACAAGGCCCAAGCGATGGTTCGCGTAATGCGACAACGGCATTCTTCCCGATTTTTTGCATACCCAAAGCCAAACCGACTGAAACTGTCGTTTTACCAATGCCAGCTTTTGTCGGAGTAATCGCCGTAACCAAAATCAATTTGTGCTTTTTAATTTTATCCTCATTGATAATGGTATACGGGACTTTCGCAATATATTTTCCATAAGGCACCAAATCATCTTCTTTGATACCTAATCCGTCAGCAATTTGAACGATTTTTTTTAGCTTCGTTTCTCTCGCTATTTCAATATCTGTTTTCATAACAAAATTATATTATGAAAAACAAACTTTTGCAAGAGGATTTAAATATTTAAATTTCAGTAATTAAAATAATTAAAATTTATAAACGAAGCTGAGCGATAAATCAAACTGGTTTTACAGTTAGCGTGTTTCCATTTACTTGGACGATTTCGCACAATGTGTGAGCATCGATTTCGCCCCCGTTGCTTGAAACAACAGTCCAAGTAACGCCGTTTTGCATTTTACCTTCACCGCTTTGCTGCACGCAGATTTTCTTTGTAACGGTGATCTTTTTACCGACAAGCTCGTTCGGATCTTTTTTTTGTTTTAGCTTTTTGAGGACGAGGGGGCGTGTCAAAAGCAAGAGCAAAGTCGAAAGCAACACAAAAATTAAAAGCTGGTAATGCCACGCAAGTTCCGTCAAAAACATAAGCGGAATACAAGCAAGAGCAAACCAAATTGTTACAAGGTTATATGTCATTGTTTCTATAATAATCAAAACTACAAAAGCAATTAACCAAAAGTACGAAAAGAAAAAGTCCTGCATACGCTGCCTCCGATTTTAGTCAGTACGTGAATATTATATGTTATAAAAACTCTTGTGTCAATGCATAAAACAATAATTTTTGCGACTTGCAAACAATAACGTGGCGATTATGTACAAGAGGATTTTGCAAAAAAAACGGTATTGCTATTCGTTGAAGTTTTTGATATACTTTTAAGCTCGCAGACTTCGGACGCAAAACGCAAGTTACAACTTTTGCCTTTTGCACTAAAGCCTCCGCGAATAATTGTTAAGATATTAAAGAGTTTGCCATGTATTCGTATTTTGCGTTTTTTATTGTGTATGCATTTTTGGGTTGGGTGCTGGAAGTTGTGTATGCCGCTGTGAAAAGTGGCAAGTTTGTAAACCGCGGATTTTTGCTCGGGCCAGTTTGTCCGATTTATGGGTTCGGGGCTGTGGGTGTTATCGTCGCACTCGCTCCAGTGAAGGACAACAAGCTCGTGCTTTTTGTGTGTTCTGTTTTACTTGCCAGTGGTATCGAGTTGATTGGAGGCTGGTTGCTGGACAAAATTTTTAGTCAACGTTGGTGGGATTACTCGCATCGGCCTTTTAATATTGGAGGCTACGTTTGCCTGATGTTTTCGCTGATGTGGGGCGTGTGCTGTATATTTTTGGTGGATTATATTCATCCAGTTGTGGTGAAAATGCTCACTGTCTTGCCTCGGCTGCTTGTGTTTGTTATGTTGGCGTTTGCCTATGCGATGTTACTTGCCGACACGATTTTTACGGTAATGCATATTCTCAAGTTGAACAAGCAACTCAAACGTCTCAACGCAATTACGCAAAAGATACGAAAGCTGTCCGACAGTCTCGGTGTGCAAATTGCAGGATACACAATTAAAACGAACGAAAAGGTTTCTGAGCTTGAGCAAGCGATAAAAGGTAAAGCTGACGGAGAATTAAAAAGCCTTTTGAACGAAAAGAAAATGCTCCTCGCGAAAAAATCTGTGTTGGTGCGGCACATGCTAAAAGCTTTCCCCGATTGGTCGCATCGAAAATACTTACAAGAATCTGAAGAATATAAACACGAAGAATAGCTTTTAACCAGCTCCGGCAAGCGTGCCACTGGGGGACACAAACTTAACGCCTAAAAACTGTCGCGTTTAGAAATCTCTTTATGGATGCTTTGTATCTTATGTCCCGAACGTACAGAAAAAGTTGGCTCAAGCTTGCGGTGTGGGTTTTGGGAAAGTTAAGTATATTTTTATCTAATATAACGTCTACAATAGGTCATCTATTACGGCTAGAATAGGTCATCTATTACGGCTAGAATCGATGCCCTATTTGTGCCGTAATAGGTGACCTCTTTCAGTAC
>CALAEM010000029.1 GCA_937890985.1 uncultured Treponema sp.
TGCTCCGCAAAAACTCGAAGTTCAAAAATTGGCACGGACGCCAATTTTTGAACCGCATCCTTGTACGATGGTCAACTCGAGTTTGCTGACGCAAACATAGCGGGGCTTATAACCGGAGGCATCCGTGCCGCCACCGCCAAGGACGGCGGGCAGATAAAACAATAGCAAGGTAATTTACAACACGGATGTTGTAAATTACCTAGCTATTGAGTGCGGGAAAAAGCTTTGGCGTAAAAGTTTCCGCACATCTTCATTGACGGTTACATCAATGGTTTGCGGTTAAGATGTGCGGTCGTTTTGCGGTTTAGGCATCGAGCATAAACTGCAAAAAAGCTTCTCCGTTTCACAGGCTTAAAACGAAGGTTTGCACGCTTAGTAGACATTTTTTTGTATTCCAATATAATAGATTATATGAAGATATTAGTTGTTGGGTCAGGCGGTCGTGAACACGCCTTGGCGTTAAAGTTAAAAGAAAACACGTCGGTTGAGCTTTTTATAGCTCCGGGAAATGCGGGAACTGCGATCCTCGGGCAGAATGTTTCGATTGCCGCGGATAATATAAAAGAGCTTACGGATTTTGCTGTGAAAAGCAACGTCGATATGGTTGTTGCAGGACCTGAAGTTCCGTTGTGCTTAGGTTTGTCTGATGCACTTGCAGAGAAAAAAATTCCTTGTTTTGGACCTTCAAAGGCTGCAAGTCAGATAGAAGGCTCAAAAGTTTTTTCTAAAAAGCTGATGATTGAGTTGGGTATTCCGACGGCAAAATATAGTATGTTTACCAGTTTTGATGACGCTGCAAAGTGGATAAAAAAACACGATGAAATGGATTACGTTATTAAAAAATCGGGGCTTGCTTCTGGAAAGGGCGTTTTTCTGCCAGAGACAAAACACGAAGCAATCGGTATTGCGTATGAACTTTTGAAAAGCGGTGTTGAGCTTGAAACAAACGAAATCCTCATCGAAGAAAAGCTTTTCGGTGAAGAAATTTCCGTGTTAGCTTTTTGCGACGGAGAGCATTATGCTGTGATGCCTTCTTCTCAAGATCACAAGCGTATTTATGACGGAGACAAGGGCGAAAATACGGGCGGTATGGGTTCGTACGCTCCAGTGCCTGCGTATCCGTTTGAAAAAACCGCCGAAATTGCCGAAAAGGTTATCGCTCCAGTGATTCGCTACTTCAAAAAACAGGGAACGCCTTACATCGGGGTTTTGTACGCCGGACTGATTATGACAAAGGACGGAGCGAAAGTGCTTGAGTATAATTGCCGCTTTGGAGACCCTGAAACTCAAAGTTTGATGGCTCTTTTTGACGGAAATTTATCCGAGGTTATGAAGTCATGCTGCGAAGGCAATTTAAACGAAAAAGCATTGCACTGGAAATCAGGTGCTGCCGTGAGCGTTGTGCTTGCAAACGCAGGATATCCTTCTGGAAAGACCCAAGACACACCTTTGATTGAAGCTGAGCTATCGAGTGTGCATACCGAAGGTGCTTCGGTGCAGGTAATTCATTCGGGAACAGTTAAAATCGAAAACACATTGTATGCTCACGGAGGACGCGTTTTGAGCGTAACTTCATATGCCGACAATCTTGAAAAAGCTGTTTCAGCTGCATATGCAAAAGTGCGTGCTATCACTTTTCCTCGTTGCCAATTCCGAAGCGATATTGCACAACGCGGTTTACAATATTTAAAACAAAAGGACACAAAAATGGGAGCAAAATCTACAGCCTATGATGCCGCTGGTGTTGACATTGATGCGGGAAATCTTGCCGTCAAGTTGATGGCTTCAGCGGTTAAAACAACATACACAAAAAATGTTTTGTCGGACGTGGGTTCGTTCGGCGGACTTTTTGACTGTGCCGACATTATGAAAATGAAAGACCCAGTGTTGGTAGGTTCAACGGACGGAGTCGGCACAAAGGTAAAACTCGCTGCAGAAGTAAAAAGCTATCGTTCAATCGGTATGGATATTGTGAATCACTGCATTGACGATATTTTGGTGCAGGGAGCAAAACCGCTTTTCTTTTTGGATTATTTTGCAACTTCGAAGTTAGACCCGAATGTGGTCAGCGAAATTGTTGCGGGTATGTCGGAAGCGTGCGTAAAAAGCGGATGTGCTTTAATCGGTGGTGAAACTGCGGAGATGCCCGGAGTGTATTTGTCTGGTGAGTTCGATATTGCTGGGACTATCGTCGGAGTGGTTGAAAAAGCAAAAGTCCTGCCGAAGCAAACGATTAAAGCAGGCGACGTGCTGGTAGGTTTACACTCCGACAGTCCGCACACGAACGGTTACTCTCTGGTGCGTAAAACCTTTGAGGGCGTGCCGCTTTCGCACGTTTATCCTGAGCTGGGCGAGCCTTTGGAAAAAGTGCTTTTGAAGCCGCACCGAAGTTACTTGCAGGAAATTTACCCGATATTGCAGCAGGAACCTGATTTGATAAAAGGCTTGGCACACATTACAGGTGGCGGCTTTTACGAAAACATTCCGCGTATTTTGCCTGAGGGCGTGGACGTTGTTATCCGCAAAAATAGCTGGGAAGTGCCGCCTTTGTACAAGCTGATTGAAAGGCTTTCCAAGACTGATAACAACGAAATGTACAGAATTTTTAACCAAGGAATTGCTTTTATTGCGGTGGTCGAAAAAGAGAATGTTCGAAAACTGCAAAGCTTAATCAAAGAAAAAACATTTGTTATCGGTGATGTCGTCGAAGGAAAGCATGACAAGCCTACGGTTAAACTTATATAAGACGTGTAAGCGTGGGAGCTTTGCTCAAAATTCATTGCATATTACGTTTTGGCTTTTTCGAGTAAAACAAAACGCCAGTGCTCAGCCGTGCACCTTAACTAAACTGGGTGCACGATTTGGATTTAAGCGAAAGCTCTTGGTGAAAGAGGATTAAATGAGTTCGTATAATTGGTTGAGTGCTGTTTACGACAAGGCGACGTTCGTGGCTTTCGATACGGAAACGACGGGCGTGATGCCAGAAGTTGACAGGGTGATTGAGATCGGTGCGGTGAAGTTTGATAGGCAGGGGATTATTTCGCGAATGAATGTACTGATTAACCCTGAGATGCCGATTCCGCCTGAAGCGACGCAGGTGAATAACATTACCGACGAGATGGTGAAGGATAAGCCTGTGATGAAAGATGTAATCGGCGATTTTTTGAGGTTTATCAAGAATTGCGTTTTAGTGATTCATAATGCGAAGTTTGACATTGGAATGATGAACCGCGAGTTGGCAAGGCTCGGCGGAAGTCCAATCACAAATAAGGTTGTCGATACGTGGATTTTTTCGAAGGAAATATATCCAGGGCTGGATAGCTATGCGCTGCAGCGTCTTGCGGAGCGGTTTAACATCAAGGTGCTGGACGCACATCGGGCGGAAGACGATGCTCGTGTGTGTATGGATTTTTTCAATTTGGCGGTTGAGCATTTTTTTGAGGACAATGCCGAAATGCTGGAAACATATCGGGCGGAAACAGATGCACAAGAGTATTTGACGAGCGTTTCGCCGAGCTTTGAAAAAGAGGCTGACGAGCCGAGTTTGTTTTAAATGCCTCCCCGTAAAAAAGATTTCAGAATATTTATATCTTTGCCGATACTCAAAGCGTACGGCTTTACTTTTTGCTTGCAATCCAAATTCAGTGAAACGTAACTTTTACGGCAGCTGTACCATTTAAATGTGTATGCAGGTTATAATCTCTGCATCGAGGAGATTGCTTTGAAAAAAATTATTTTAACGTTGCTGTTTTTGAATTGCGTTTTTATTGCGGCTGCACAAGAAGACGTTACTGCTGACAACGCGACTGTTGCACCTTCCGAACAAGCGTCGGACGCTTCGATTCAAAAGCATGAAAAAAGCGACTATGATAAAAAGCTGGACGTTCTTCGATACGGACTTACTTCCGACGTTATCAATCTGGTCGGCGAGCTGCAAGCGGCGAATGATGTTCGGTTTAACGAAGAGCTAAAATCGGTTTTCGCTTCGGATAAAAACATCAAATTGAAAAGTGCAATTATTGCGTTTTTTATCGTGCAAAAAGATGAAGCTTTGAAAAACGAAGTTACCGAAATGCTTGTGAACTTTTACGATTATAAAAGCGATATTTTAAAAGCTGGAATGCAGTATGCTGCACAGCTTAAGTTGCAAGATGCTTCGGTGAAAAATGCAATTCATCGCATCATCGATGAAAATAAAACCGAAGTGAAAGAAGCTGCGATTTTGACTTTGGGGCAAATAGGCTCAGCAGATGATGCGGTGTACTTGACGGAAGTTTTTGAAAACGAAACAGGCAACGATGCAAACACAGGTCTTGTTTTCCGTCAAGCGATTATGCAAGCACTCATCGATTTACACGCGACGGAAACTTTTGATTTTCTCAAAGAGATTGCCGATGATGAATACCAAAACGCGATCATTCGTGCACGAGCAATTACCGCTTTGGGGAAAATCGGCAACGCCGAAGCAATTCCGATATTGGTTAAGGCTTTTGCAAATGACGAACCGAACATCCGTGAAGCTGCGGTTGCAGGACTTGCAGGTTTTAGCGGCAATGCGGAAGCGACGGAGATTTTGTTGCAGGCTTTCAAAGATGAGTATTACAAAGTGCGATTGAAAGCACTTGACGTTGCACGCGAAACAAAAAATCTTGACGCATTGCCTTTTATATTGTACCGTGCAAAAACCGATCCTGAGCGCGTGGTCAAAAATGCTGCTATCGAAATTATTGCACAATCCTCCGATGCTGAATCCATTGGCTGGCTCAAGGAAGTTTTTGCTGATGAAGCAAGCGGTAACGATGTCCGCGTAAAAATTGCGTCGGCACTTTTAAAAAACAACAACGAAGATATTTTGTCAGAAATTGAACAAACAATTATGCGTGCAATGTCTGACAAAAAGAAAAAAAAGTTTGCGTATGAATTAGGCAAAAATATTTCAAAGATTGAAAATGCACAGTTGGTAAAAATATGCGAAGTGTTTTTGAACGACTCGGACAGTATGTATAAAAGCATTGGACTTGATATATTTGAAACAAACCGCTTTACCGAATTGCTTCCGATTATCACGCAAATTGCGGAAGATAAAAAAAGCGGAACTTTAAAAAATCGAGCTGTGCAAATTTTAGAGAAAATAAAACCTGCGAATAATGCGACGGACGAAGTTGTAAATTCATCGGAACCGACAAGCTCAAAATGATTATGAAGCCGTTTGCTATTCCGCCTCAGTTACGCGAAGTTGCCGCCGTTTTTATACGCAACCGTTACCAAGTTTTTTTGGTCGGCGGGGCAGTACGCGATTTCTGTCAGGGAAAAACGCCTGTCGATTTTGACATCGCGACTGATGCAAGCCCGCAGCAAGTTACCGCACTTTTTAAACGTGTGCTTGCGACTGGCATCGAGCATGGAACAGTAACGATTTGCTTCAAAGGCAAAAGTTTTGAATGCACGACGTTTCGCACTGAAGGCAAATACTCCGATGCCCGTCATCCCGATGCAGTGCAATTTGTTTCATTAATCGAAGAAGATATATCTCGACGCGACTTTACAATCAATGCGATGGCGATTTCGCTTGAGACGAATGAGCTTTTGGATTTATATGACGGAGTCGGTGATTTACGTGCAGGCATTATTCGAACGGTTGGTAATGCGGAAGAACGCTTCACAGAAGACCCATTGCGTATGTTGCGTGCAGTTCGCTTTGCGTCCCGCTTTCATTTTCGCCTTGAAGAAAACACGAAGCGTGCAATTCAATCATTGGCTAAAAAAATTTCGACGGTTTCATCAGAGCGAATACACGACGAGCTTTCTAAAATATTGCAAACAAAAAAACCTATCGTAGGCTTGAAGCTACTTGATGAGACAGGTTTGTTGGATGTTATCTTGCCAGAATTGGCGGCGGGAAGAGGTTTGGAGCAAGGCGAGTTTCATAATGCTGATGTGTTAACGCATTCGTTTGTTGTTTGCGACAACACGCCAAATGTGCTTGAACTTCGCCTTGCGGGACTTTTGCATGATATAGGCAAGCCGCAAACAAGGACAGTTGATGATTGCGGTCGTATTCACTTTTATCGGCACGAAATAGTCGGTGAAAAAATTGCAACCTCTGTTTTGCGGCGGTTAAAATTTTCGAACAAAACGATTGACAAAGTTACGACGCTCATCCGATATCACATGTTTAATTATACGAGTGAATGGAAGGACAGCACAATCAGGCGATTTATCATCAACGTCGGAGAAGACACGATTGACGAATTATTGCAATTGCGTTTGGCAGATATAGGCGGTTTAAAAAAAGAATGTGCCGACATTTCGCACGTTGCAGAATTTAAAACGCGAATTGAAAAAATTATGCAAGAAAAGCAATGCTTAAATTTGAAAGCTTTACAAATTACGGGAAGCGATCTAATGAAGCTAGGTGTTCCGAAGGGAAAAGTTGTCGGACAAATATTGAATGAGCTTTTGCAAACTGTGCTTGATGACCCTTCTAAAAATAACCGAGATACACTTTTAAAAATTGCAAAAAACTTAAAAGAAAAATATTTAATCCAAAGCGAAAGTAAATAAATATTCTTTGCAAAAAATAATTTTATCGAAGCCAAGGTTTTTATTAAGGTGCAAGTAAAATATGCCGATAAGAAAAAAGGTGTCGACTTTGTTATGATAAAACGATTTTTTTTCGCGGCGGTTTTTGTCCTAAGTTTTGTAAGTGCATTTGGTGAAATAATTCACACAATGAAAAAAGGCGAAACCGTTTATGCATTGAGCAAAAAATACGGTGTCGCAATGTCGGTTATTTTGGAATACAACGGAATCAAAGATGCCTCAAAAATTATTGTTGGTCAAAAGATAAAAATTCCCGACACAAAAAAATTGCAACCGAATCAAAAAGCAACTCAAACTTATATTGTGCAAAAAGGCGACACCGTGTACGGCATTGCAAAAAAGTTCGGAACAACAAAAGCAGAAATTTTTTCCTTGAACGGTTTGACTGATAACAGTGTTATCAAAATTGGGCAAAAACTAAAAGTGCCGTCGTCTGCTTCGACTGTAACTCCCAAAAAAACCGAACCAAAAACTTCGGAGCAAAAATCCGCAGTGCAAAATAATGCAACCGATGAGCTTCGGCAATACACGCAAAAAAAAGCAAACACAAAAATTATGTGGCCGATTGATTCGGAAAAAATTTCCTACCTCGACGACAAAACATTGGGCGTTGTTATAGAAGGTGCAGGCGGCGACGTAGTGAAAGCAATTGCAGGCGGCAAGGTTGTTTCAAGTGGTTCGTACCGCGGATACGCAAACGTGGTTTTTGTCAAATCAAACAATGATTACATTTACGTGTACGCTGGTCTAAAAAACGTAAACGTAAAAGTTGGCACAAAGGTTGCACTCGGCGAAACACTTGGTGCATTACCTGAAAAAGCTTTACTCACTCAATCGAAATTATATTTTATGGTGTACAAAAAAAACACAGCAATCGACCCATCGCTCGCACCTCGCGGTTTGTAAAACAAGCAATGAATAATTTTTAATTTATTCATTGCTTGTTTTACGCATTTTATTTCACACTTGCAAGATTAATGATTATTAGGCGAATGTACACTGCTCAATAGCGTACGTCCTTGCACATTCTTGAACCGCCGTCCTTGGCGGAAATGGATTGCGTCTAAGGATGCGGTTCAAAAATTGGCGTCCGTGCCAATTTTTGAACTGCGAGTTTGTATGAAAGCGTCTCAAAATACGCTTTGGACTTTGAGACGCTTTCAACC
>CALAEM010000030.1 GCA_937890985.1 uncultured Treponema sp.
CTTGAAAATTCAATATATTTTGACTTAAATAAAAAATTACAAACAGATTTTCCCGTTATATTAATTCAACCAATCGAAAGCAACATAGACGAAAAATATACAGAGAATGTAAATAAGCTTGTTACCGAATTTAATATAACATACGATGATTTTGATTATATCATACAAAATCATGATGACTTAAAATCAAGATTATATTTTGAAATTTCAGATGAATTGAAGGAACTCATATCTAAGGATATTGATAATACCACAAACATAGAATCTAAAGAAGTACATGTACCACAAGAGACCAAAACTGAAAAAACAAAACTCGTAGATTTGACAACGAAAAAAAGTCACCTAGAATCAAAGGATAAAGTTGAAAAAAGTTCAAAAGATTACGAACATCATAATAAACACAATGAACAGGCCGGCAAAACAGCAGAAGAAATTGCATATAATGAACTAAGAAAAACATATCCAAAATTAATTTGGCATTCTAAAAATTCAAAGATACCTGCCGACCGCAATAATCCACCATCAAATGTAGTATGTGATATGTGGAATCGTGGAGAAGAGAATTTATATTTCGAAATTAAATCTGCTGTTGATGAATTCCAAATGTCAATAGAGGAGTACAATTCCATGAAAGAAAATCAAGATACATATGAAGTTGTTTTAGTG
Source organism: uncultured Treponema sp. (assembly GCA_937890985.1). Taxonomy (GTDB): domain Bacteria; phylum Spirochaetota; class Spirochaetia; order Treponematales; family Treponemataceae; genus Treponema_B. The sequence continues at coordinate 667 of CALAEM010000030.1, forward strand.
AATAGAGAGAATGGGAGTATCAGTAGGCATAAATTTTGCGAACTTGATAAATTAAAAAGAATAAATGTGTATCTATTTCAATTCAAACAAATAGAGGAAAAATGACAGTTTAACACCTGCTTCAACTTGACATTGTTTCTTTTTTTATGGTATAATCAAGCGTCGTGGTGCATGCTTTCGTGCCAACTTTGCCTTACGCTTCGCGTCGGCAAATGCGGCAATGCAGCTTAAGCGAATGTTGAACGGACGGCTCATTGAGCCGCTAAATTTATGAAATTATTGTTTTTCCTAAATAAAAAAACTATATATAGAAAAACTTGTTATTTTTTGCTATATCTTAAATAGTTTTACCTAAAATAAGAGGCAAAAATTTTAAAACCAAAGTAAGGGAACATGAAAACTAGTAATACTTTTGAATTTATAGACCTTTTTTGTGGTGTAGGCGGAATCCATTTAGGAATGAAGAATGCAGGTTTTAAATGTGTATTTTCTTGTGATATAAATGATGATTGTAAAAAAGTATATTTTGAAAATTTCAAAGAACTTCCGAAAGGTGATATTAAACTGATTAATGAAAAATCAATTCCTAATCATCACATTTTATGTGCTGGTTTTCCATGCCAGCCATTCAGTATTTCTGGCAAACAAAAAGGCTTTGCTGATACTCGAGGAACAATGTTTTTTGAAGTTTGTAGAATAATAAAAGAAAAAAAACCTTCTGTTGTAATGCTTGAAAATGTAAAGCATTTATTATATCATGATCATGGAAATACATTAAAAACAATTCTTCAAAATTTAGAAGATTTAGGATATACCGTAAATTCGAAGATTTTAAATGCTCTCGATTTTGGTGTTCCTCAAAATCGAGAACGAATTCTTATAATTGGCAATAAAAATGGTATAAAATTCGATTTCTCCAAAGTTAAAAGGCAAGAAAGAAAAAGACTTATAGATTTTCTCGACAAAGACGGAGATTTTGAGTTTTTAAAAGAAGGCTCATATACAGTTATTGATAATCCTAAACAGCAATTATCTGGTTTAATTTTTGCAGGATACAGAAATAAATCTATTCGTAAAGTTGGAGTTCGTGATGGTACCGAACATTTATCACGAGTTCATAAACAACCAAATCGTATTTATTCTGTATTAGGGACTCATCCAACTTTACCTTCGCAAGAACCCTCAGGTCGTTTTTTTATATTGCTTGAAAATGGTAAAGTTAGAAAACTTACTTTAAATGAATGTTGGCGAATTATGGGGTTTCCTGAATCTTATAAAAAAATAAGTTCAGCTGCAGAACAATATAAACAATTAGGTAATTCAGTATGCGTTCCTATGATTACTGCCGTTGCCGAACAAATTTATGAACAATTTTTTGGAGAATAGTATGGATAAGCACACCGAAATATTAAATTCGGCTTATGAAAAAGCACTCGATTTGTCTCAGAAAAATGAATATGAAGCTTTATCTATAGATATAAAAGTCAAAGAGCAAATAAAGCTTATTGTTTCTCGTGCAGAAGATAACAAAGGTATTATAGCAGTTTTAACAACTTTACTTTCGCATAAATTGGTACATCCTGCTCAGGATATTCGCAATCATCAGGCTCAAATAGCCAATGGTTTTTCTGGGCGAAGTATCGATAAAGATTTTATCACACCATGGATAAAAGAACATTCATTTCCTGCAATGGCGGAATCTGGTTGGTTAACTCGCTCTCTCGAACAGGCTGTTCCTTATGATTTTAACTATACAGGAAAAATAAAACCACAAGAAATAAAAGATGCCTTTTTAAATATTATTGATTATGTTGAAACTAAAAATGGAAATGTTGAATCTACTCTGAAATATTTTCTGTCAGAACTTATAAAGAAAAGAGATTTAGCTTCGATTGACTTGGCAAAACCACACAGTTTTTCAATCAATAAAATTGTTCAGATTTTAGAAAAACATTTTACATATAAATATGCATGTGCAGGGGCATCTCGCTTGCCTGTTCTAGCAATTTATGCAGCTTATCAGTGTATGATGAAAGAACTTGAGCGTTTTAATGGTAAAACACTCCTTCCTATTGAATCGCATAATTCAGCAGATAGCCAATCAGGAAGAATTGGCGATATTGATATTTGGGAAAATAATTCTGCATTTGAAGGTGTTGAAATAAAACATGAAATAAAAATTACAGATGAACTTGTCCGCCATGCTTATGAAAAATTTAAGATATATCCAACAGACCGTTACTATCTTTTGACAACATCAAATATGGATAGTACTGATTGGGATTCTATAAATGTAGAAATTGAAAAAATCAGCAAAATTCATGGTTGCCAAGTAATTGTAAATGGTGTTTATTCTTCCATACGGTATTATTTACGAATGGTAAAGAATCCTGCTGAATTTATAGATTATTATGTTGAATTGTTAAAAACAGACAAAACTGTAAAATTTGCACATAAAGAAAAGTGGAATGAAATAGTTTCTGGTGGTGAATAATCGTATAACACCCGCTTCAACCTGACATTTGTTTTGTCACGAAAGTTGCTTGGGTCAGTCGTCTCATTAAGAATGAACATCCGTGTTCATTCTTAATGGACGAGTTTTCGCAGCGAAAACTCGCTACTGTTTATGCCACGGACATCCATGTCCGTTTTTATGCAACTTTCGTGCCAACTTTGCCTTACGCTTCGCGGCGACAAAGAGATAAATGCAGGTTAAGCGAGTGTTGAACGGACGCTGCGCGTCCGTTCAACGGAGCGGCGGAATCTCCGACTGTTGTCCGGCGCACAGCGCCGTCCAACATGCGAATTAAGCTGACGGCGAAGCTCAAAAGCC
>CALAEM010000031.1 GCA_937890985.1 uncultured Treponema sp.
GCTTTGCAAAAACTCGAAGTTCATCAATGTACAGGAGGTACATTGATGAACCGCATTGATGAACCGCAACAAGCGTATTCCCAGAAAGCACTTGTAAATGATGGACGAATTAAAATCCTGCAAGGATTTTAATTCGTCCCGTGGATAAGCATTCGGTGAATGAAGATATACGCTAGCAGAGGTTTTAGAATCTGGGACAAAATTTTATCAGTTGTTTGTGTGTTGACAAAGTTTACCTATTCGGGGTACAATGTCTGCATTGTTGGTTCTTTAAGGAGGAACGTATGGCAACAAGGCGTGAGCATGATTTGCTCGGTGAATTGGATATTCCAGCGGATGCGTATTATGGGATTCAAACTTTCCGCGGGATACAGAACTTCAAGCTGACAGGGAAAAAGCTTTCCGACTACCCTGAGTTTGTGATGGGTTTAGCGATTGTAAAGCAGGGTGCAGCAGAAGCGAACGGCGAGCTTGGTCTCATGGACGCGAAGCTCTGCAAGGCGATAGTAAAGGCTTGCGAAGAAATCCGCAGTGGGAAACTCATTGACCAGTTTCCAGTCGATATGATTCAAGGCGGTGCAGGCACTTCGACAAATATGAATGCAAACGAGGTTATTGCAAATCGTGCTTTGGAAGTGCTAGGACACAAAAAAGGTGAATATGATTTTTGTCATCCAAATAACCATGTGAATATGGCTCAATCGACAAACGATGCATATCCGTCAGGGGCAAAACTCGGAATGGTGCTGATTAACAAAAAGCTAATTGCTGAGGTTAAAAACTTGGCAGATGCATTCCGTGCCAAGGCGAAAGAAATGGGCAATCACATAAAAATCGGCCGCACTCAATTACAAGATGCAGTTCCGCTCACCTATGAACAGGAGTTTGAAAGTTACGCTGTTGCAATCGAAACTGAAATTAAAAAGCTCGAACTTGCTGAAAAAAACTTTTATGTGTTGAATATGGGTGCAACAGCAATCGGCACAGGAATTAACAGCGACCCGTCATACGCAAAGCTCGTTGCAAAACATCTAGCTGCAATTACTGACTTGCCAATCACCACTGCGAAAAACCTCATCATGGCGACAAACGACACAAGCGACTTTGTAACATATTCTAGCGAGCTGAAACGCCTCGCACTGAAAATAACAAAAATTTGCAATGACCTTCGATTGCTGTCATCAGGCCCGCGAGCTGGTCTCGGTGAAATAAGTTTGCCACCGCGTCAGCCAGGCTCCTCGATAATGCCCGGCAAAGTCAACCCAGTTATCCCCGAAGCGATGAACCAAATTGCTTTCAAGGTTATCGGCAATGACTTGACGGTTGCACTCGGCTCGGAAAATGCTCAGCTTGAATTGAACGTTTTCGAACCTGTGATGATTTATTCAATCTTTGAATCCGTTAGTCTTTTGATAAACGGTATGAAGATGCTCCGCGAAGAATGCGTGGACGGCATCATCGGCAACTACGAGCGAGGCAAAGAGTTGGTCTACAACACAATTTCCATCGTTACGGCATTAAATCCCGTTATCGGGTATGAAGACTCAAGCAGCGTTGCAAAAGCCGCCTTGCAGGAAAACCGCAGCGTTTACGATTTAGTTCTTGAGAGAAAATTGCTCGACAAAGCAAGTCTCGACAAACTTCTGCGTCCAGAAAATATGACTAAACCACATCCTCTTGCAAAAAAATAATTTTAAGTTTTCAAACCGAATGCTTTTTTGCTAAAACACATTGGGTGCTTCCAGATGAAGCACCCGTTTTATTTAATGCGATGTGATGTTTAGGTTTTAAGCTTAAACGCATTCACCGCTATCGCCAAAAAGCTAAAACCATTTTTGCTTTATCGCCGCAGCTTCGCTGAACTCATCCGATAATATCCATGAATGCTTTTGTTTCATCGGAAACGTTGCCTTTCAAAATGCCCTTTGTCAAAACTTTTCCCAACTGTACGCCCTCTTGATCAAAGCTGTTGAGATTCCACAAAAAACCTTGGAACATTACTTTGTTTTCAAAATGCGAAAGCAAATAACCGAGAGCTTTCGGCGAAAGATCTTCCTTGCAAAAAAGTAAACTCGAAGGACGCTCGCCTTCAAAGTTCTTATTCAAATCAGCATCGGACTTGCCGACAGCAAAAGCAATGATTTGTGCCAGCAAGTTTGCGTTTAGCTTTGTTTGACTTGTCGAACCGTCAAGCACAAAGTCAAAGTCCGCTTGACTTTGTGCAAACCCGATAAATTGCAACGGCACAAGATGCGTCCCTTGGTGAAGGCTTTGAAAAAATGAATGTTGTCCGTTCGTACCGCTTTCACCAAAAATTATCGGACCCGTTTTGTAAGAGAGACGCTCACCGAAGCGGTTGACGCTTTTACCATTTGACTCCATATCGAGTTGCTGCAAGTGTGCTGGGAAGCGTGAAAGTGCTTGACTGTACGGTAGGATTGCTGTCATTGGCAGACCAAGCACCGTCGTTTCATAAACACCGATTAGTGCATCAAATAGTGCAGAATTTTCCAAAACATTTTTATTTAACGCTTCTTTATCACCTTGGTGAGCACCGTTTAGAAACGCAGCGAATGTATCGTAGCCGAAGCTCAACGAAAGAATCACGCCACCGCACACCGACGTCGAGGAATAGCGTCCGCCTATGTGGTCATCCATAAAAAAAACTTGACGGTAGTCGTCGTTTTTCGCGAGCGGACTTGTTTCGCTGGTTACCGCAACGAAGTGCGATGCAGCGTTGACATTGGCTTTTGCGAGATATTGTTTTACCAAAGCTTCATTTGCAAGCGTCTCCTGCGTGGTACCGCTTTTTGACACTAAAATAAAAAGCGTCGTTTTGATTCGCTCGCCCAGCTCATATAAAACACTGAACGCATCATCAGGGTCGACATTGGATATAAAGTGTGCGTTCAGCTTGCTGCACTTATTTTTTACTGCCCACGCTTTCAACGCGAGGTAACAAGCTCTCGGTCCTAAATCAGAGCCTCCGATTCCTATTTGCACAACATCAGTAAACTTTTCACCTGCCTCATTTGTAATTTTTCCGTCGTGAACGGCAGTCGCAAAGTTTTTTATTTTTTCGCATTCACTCTCGTAAAAGTGCCGCTTATTCACAGAGCCTTCATAAACATCGGCGGCGAGTTGTCCCCGCGTTAAATGATGCAAGACCATTCGTTTTTCTCCAGTGTTTACCATTTCGCCTGACAGCAACACACGATATTTTTGAATCACCGATGCTTCATCAGCAAGTTCTTGAAAATGTGCAACTATACTTTCGTCTATCGATTTCGCCGCCGCACAAAAAATAAAACCACACGCACAAGGCACTGTGTATTTTTTTATTCGCTCTGGCGTTAACACGCATTTCACTGAAACCTTTTTGTCAGTGCACAATTTTTTGAATGCCACATATTCATCAAGATTTTTCCACATAAACTTTTCCCCCTCTCGACAACCAATTCAATTATAAGATGAACGGCTTATTTTTGCAAGACGCATAATTCTTGTCGTTACATATTTGCTAACATTATGCAATCTTATTTTTTTTACATTTAAAACTCAAGAATTCTTAAAAATTTATATATTAGAACTCCATGTTTCATTTTGAAATTTTCTGATACAAATTGTAAAGTCCAGCCATAACCGTGTTCTCGATTTAGATTATTTTCTTTTATAAGATTGTTTATATTTTTATATGTCAAATTATTGTTATCAGAGAAAATTGTTTTAACTTTTTGAATTTCATCTGAATTTAGTATTCGAATATGCATAACTAAAACAGAATCAATTTGCTTTGGTGAATATTGATTAAATTTATCAAATAAATCCTTATTTTTCTCAACAAAGCTATTTAATTTAATTTTTTCATCTGCTGATAAGGGTACTACAAAACTTATGTCACAGCTTTCTTCTGTCAAGCTCTTTTTATATGATTCAGAAACAAATCGTTTCAAGAACGCTGTTTCTTTTTTTTCAATCTTTCCTGTTAATTGATTAATACTTTTATATTTTTCAATTCTATAAATTTGCCAGATTCCTTTTGTATAACTATGAACGAAATCTTCAATTTTTATTTTTCTCCTAGCGGTGCAACGCGTCGTCCTCCTAAACTGCTGCCCAAAGGGCAGTCCACATAACTAACGCTTAACCTGCATTGCCGTAAAGGCAATGTCAGGTTGAAGCGGGGGTTAGATTTATATATAAACTTAACAATCAAGAATTCATATATTTTATCGCTTCATCAATTAACCTGGAAAGATTTGCATTGCCGCATTGTTGACCGCCGTCAACCTTACCTAATTTCATTTCGGGAATACATCGACAACAATAATTAAGTTGATTTTTTCGCAAAATGAAACTTATGATTTCATCTTTCGTTATTTTTTCATGTAATGGAAGACCATCGATATCCGAAAGATGTTTTGCAGCAATTGAGCATAAAAATAATTTTCCTCTTTCTATCGTAACACAATGGTTTTTGTACCAACAGTTTTCAAACATTTTTTGAGATATTTCTTTGGAAACAATTTTATTTCCCGAATTCAAATCCCATTTTTTTTGATTTCTAAAATAAAGATTTACACGAGAAGACTTTCTTTGAACGTAATTTTTCCATGCCGTAATAAAATTCATGTGATCGGTATAAACACTGATAGAAATCTTATCAATCAACGAAAAAGTTTTTTCAGATATATTTTGAGGAAGCAACCCATTTGTTACAAGCTCGATTTGTTTGATGTTTTTCAATTTGGAAAATCTGCTCAGTGCTTCCTCTAAAAATTTTGAGTTTAAAGTCGGCTCTACACCATACCAAACTATATTGAATTTTGCGTTAGGATTTGCTAGCACTAAATTCTTAATATTATTTACTAATACATCAATCACGCTTTTATTCATGTAAATTTTATTATGGTTAATTTCATAACAATACGAACAAGCCAGATTACAATCTAATGTAGGTGCGAGAATGAAATTAAATCTTTTTTTGAATTATTTAGATCCCTGATCTCAGTATTTAATAAATCAAACTCATCTTTATCATATTCAACTATAAACTCATTTGTATATAAATCCGTAAAAAACTCGTTGTTTTTCACAGCATATTCTGAAGTTCTTACACCGTCATTCATTGCAAGAAAATACATATTTTTTTCGGCACCATCTAACTTCACCAACGTGCGTGTTCTGGAATTAAAAAGAAGAGTCTCCGCCTCTCTATCTATTAGATTATTAAACATTGACAACTTATATTCCATACACTCTGCCATCTTTTATCTCTAGCACTCTGTTATAATCCAAACTATTATAATTTTCTTTATTGTGCCCTGTAATAATCAACAGTTTTGGTTTAAGCTTATTGATTACTTCAGTAACATTTTTGACATTCTTGTTATCTAACCCTGAGAAAGGCTCATCAAGCAAGACAATTTTTTCACTAATGTCACTCACAAGCAAGCGACCTAAATCTATTCTTCGGGCTTCTCCACCGGAAAATTGTTTTTGCGTTTCACTTTGTTTATCAATATCCGGCAATAGTTTTCCCATTTTTAAATCCGCAATGACAGTTTTTGCTTTTTCAGTTTTCGTATTATCAAGCATGCAAATATTGTCAATTAATGAATTGCCAAAAACATGTGTTTTTTGTTCAAGCATTATGACAGATGAGCTCAAGGAAAAATTACTGTCTTGTTTAACGCCGTCTAGTAAAAAAACAGTATTTTCATCTTGTTCAAATCCTGCAATAAAATTTAAAAGTGTGCTTTTTCCTGAACCGCTTATACCCGTTACCAGTATTCTATCACCTGCACTCAATACTAATTCATCAATGCTCATACATTTTTTGCCCTGTTTTGTGATAGAAGTATTTTGTATTGTCAGTGAATCAAAAGAAATTTTTGCAGTATGTTTTACGGGCACGTTTAGTATGCTCACTAATCTTTTCCGTATTGAAAGTGATGACATAATACCTGCATATTTTTCACCGATTATTTGAAATGGTCCAGCTATTGACTCCGCTATTTTTGTCATCGCAACTAAACTTGAAAAAGTCAACAGTCCAAATTTAATAAAAAAAGCACCGGAAACCCATGTCAGTAAAATAATTAAAAGACCTACGCCATACGCAGATGACATAATAAGGTTTTCATGCTTTGAAAGACTAATGTCAGCATTAGTATATGTTTTGTTTGCGTCAGCTGAATACTTTTTGTACTTATGTTCTGCATTATAAAATTTAATGCTCCTAAATCCGTTTAATACATCACTTAATTTGTCTATATATGCCGACCTCGTTGATGATTTATTTGCTTGCAAACCTTCTAATTTGTTTTTAGTGAAATATGGGAAAATAATCGGTATAACGCAAATTAAACAAATAACCGGTAAAAATCTCGGCTGTATATATATAATACCGGCAAGCGAAAATAATAAATTTAAAAGCTGGTAAGTTATTGCCAACAGTGCATTAAAATAATTAACCTCTAGAGTAGACACATCGCTAATAATCAATGACTGATAATCTGCATACGACTTTTCTTCTTTGTCAACAACTGACATATTCAAAATCGAAGCAGTTAAATCATCTTTCAATTTGCACGAGACATTTTTACAAAACTGATCTCGTGAATAATGAGCCAGAAAATCAGAAAGCACAACAAAAACAATGTACACCAAAGTTCCCAGTGCAAGATACAGCATACCGGCAATATCCATTTTTGTAATTGAATCGATGATTTTTTTTATTAAAAATGCAACTCCGACATTCAAAGACGACGCCAAAACTGCCAAAAAAACGACAACAAGGAATGCAATTTTTCTTTCAAGTAAATACTTTAACATTTACCTTCTCATATCCTCCCAACTTATCAGAAACAAGTACCTATACCTATAACAAGCAGCTATAGATATAAGTACATCCAATTCCATGACACTAGTTATGCCGACTTCAACAGATCAATATCCGTATCTTGTTTATCATTTTTAACAGATTCTAAATCTAACAAGTTCTGAATATTATGGCTAGAAAAATGATTGCTTCCGCACATAGTGATAGGCATAACTTTTTCAGGTTTAATTATGCTATCCATGGTACCACCTCCTCTATTAACAATAATAACACTTTTTTAAATTTATGCCAATCGATCTCTTCGTAATTTCGCTAAAAAACTAAAAAATATAAATTTCTCATACTACATCATAAATAGAATTTCCATTGGTTTCTGATTTTTCCTTTGTGTGACTATCAATTTTTGAAGTCAAAGAATTCTACTTTGATTTATTTCGTCCCCTTATCGCACCGATGGGCGTCCGTCTAACATCCGCTTGACCTGCATTTGCGGCTTGTCCGCAATGTCAGGTTGAAGCGGGTGTTAGAAATATTTTCTATTCTCATCTCCAATTATTTCATTTAATTTAAAAGTATCCCCGTCCTTTTTAAATTTTAACTCTATTCTATCTTTATAAATTATTTCTCGTTTATTGTCATTCTCTGATATATATAAAACATTCCCATAAAAACGAATTATACCTTTTGTAAAATTTGAGTAATCATCATTCAAAATTGTATTTTCAAATATCCTGCTTATTCTCTCTCCAGTATATTTTCGCATTTTGAATTGATCTATTTTATGATATTCATAATATTCAAGAAGTTCTTCATGTAAATCTATTGTGACTGCTTTAAGTATTGTGTTTCCATTTAAATTATATAGGTATGTTGAGCCATTCCCCATCGTTGTAATTGCCGTAATCTCAACAATAAAAGTATTATCGAGATTTAGAACCCTATAAGCTCTTATATTAATTTCATCCTGCAATAACTCAATATATTTTCCTGCTTTATGGATTGCAATAGTATAAATATTAGATGATTTATCTTTATTACCACTTACAACAACTAAATCAGTATCATTTGTAATAAATTCAGTTTTAATTAAAATATTATTACCATATTTTTGTTTTATGTTATTGATCCAGTCTTGGGAAAATAAGTTATTAACACAAACAATAGTTAAGATTATTAGCACTATATTTCTCATGCTTTTACTCAGCGCGAAGCGTCTTTCTAACGACCGCTTGACCTGCATTTGTGCCTTTGCTGACGCTCATAGCAGCGGCAAAGTTGGCACGAAAGCATTCACCACGGCACTTGATTATACCATAAAAAAAGAAACAATGTCAGCGTTGAAGCAATAAGTATCTTCATTAAACAATTAGATTCTATACTTGGTCTTCCTCAAATGTTTGAGCTATGCTTTGAATTAAAAACTTTAGTATTGGCTGTCCAAAAATTCCAAACATACTAATTACAACAAGTGTTCCATAGCGTATATAAGATGAGCCAAACCATACTGCGATGAGTATTAAACTCACAAATACAAATATTACAAGAGACCAGATAATTACCCTTTTCCTTTGTTTCTTGGTTTTCGCCGATTTTAGCGAGCAGTATGTTCCTATCACACCACCAATAACACCAATAACCACTCCTGTAATACAAGCTACATTAATAAGAAAATCGATTAACTTTTCGTCGAACATATGAAACTCCTTAAAATACTTTCTAGCCATAGTCTTAACAAATCCAGAGGTATATACACATACTCTTGGAAAATTTTCATTTAGAAAGTTCGTCTTAACTATGACTAGAAAATCATACTATTCAGCATTTTCTTTGCATTGTTTACTGCGACAAGCACTACCAACACATGTTGCAGAGGTAAGCAAAATGCTTACGGTAAACAACATACCAATAAAAAGATGTTTTTTCATATTGCTCCTCCTTATAAGCTAAAATTTGGACTTTGCTATAATCCTGCCACCATTATATCATGGCTTTAGTATTTTGTCAACACAAGTGTAACGATAAAACTTATTTTTTTTACAATTCTATTTTTGTAAAATTTTAAATATTTTTGAAGCCGAAATTTATCTTTAGATTTGTTCCGCACACCTGATCGCGCCGACAGGCATCAACCTAACGACCGCTTGACCTGCATTTGTGCCTTTGCTGACGCGAAGCGTAAGCAAAGTTGGCACGAAAGCACGCACCACGACGCTCGATTGTACCATAAAAAAGAAACAATGTCAGCGTTGAAGCCGTGTTAGAAATATTTTCTATTCTCATCTCCAATTATTTCATTTAATTTAAAAGTA
>CALAEM010000032.1 GCA_937890985.1 uncultured Treponema sp.
TTTTTGTAAAACCTCGCAAGGTAATGGGCAACACGGACGTTGCCCATTACCAAGGTCAGCTGGCTAAAGCCATGCCGAGTTTTTCGAATAAAAAGCAATAACGCGTCACTTCCATAAAAATCGCATTTTGAAGCTTCTAGCTTAATCATCTTTTAGCAGATAAAAAATAATCTACTAGATATTTGTAAACTTATGCCATCGGGTTTAAATTATCTACTATGAGTGAATCTTCTATCTTTGCGGAGCTTTTATCGTACAACATACGTCGTTTACGCAAGTTGCACAAAATGTCGCAGCTTGAGCTTTCGGCGTGCAGCGGCCTTTCGCTTGCCTTTATCAACAGCATCGAAAACAAAGAAAAATGGGTTTCCGCCGACACTCTTGAAAAACTTGCAAACTCGTTGCAGGCAAAGCCTCACGAGCTTTTTTTGCCTGAAAATCCTTCATCCGAACTAAAAATCGCTGAAAATCACCGACATGTACTCAATGAGCTTCGCGACATTCTTGAAACATACGGTGCAGAAACGTAGTGAGTGCGACATTTTATCAACGTTACAATCGAGCGTCATTTGGAGTTGTTAAAAATGGCTTAGCTTAGCATTACAACGGCTTTAAGCCTCACAAATCAAGATAGATTTATCCCTTGCGTTTGGACTTTTTGCAATTTATAAGCCCCGCGAGGTTCTTTGGTTGCAACTAATTACTTGTGAAATAAGCCCCGCAACTAGCCGCTTTTGACAAAAGTTTCAAACTCAGCTTTGAAGCTTCGAGAAAAATACTTAGCGAAACTGACTTCACCGCGGCGATAGCGGTCAAGTATGTGTTCAAGCCGTGTAAAAAGGTCAGTTAAAAAATTAAGCTTGACTACTTTGTCAAAGGCATACACTTCATCGTAGCTGAAAAAAAGTGCCACTTTGAGCTGCTCCAATAACTTTGCCTTTTCGGCACAATCTGCCACACAATAATCTTCATAAAACTTGTCATAATCTAACACACTACACTCCGATAGTTTAAATTACGGCTAAATAAAAAAATAATTTAGGAAATCGCGAAAAATTCAAGTCTATGGTTTTGTTCTTAAACCAATAAAGCGGACGTTTAAAATGAGCGTCTAAAATATCGCCGCTCATTTTAACGTCGAGTTTGCATGAAAGCGTCTCAAAATACGCTTTGGATTTTGAGACGCTTTCAACCTCAAGTTTTGGGCGTAGTCCAAAACTGATTGCCTAAAAAGTAAAAAGTTCTGGAAAATGATGGTCAACATAAAATCCACCAAGTGGATTTTATGTTGACCCGTGAGTTGCACTTTCGGTTAATGATGGCAACTTAAGCATTGAAGTTTGATTATGAGTGTTTGGCTGTGATTTTCAAAAATTTGGCTTGACAGTTTTTTGATTTTATATATAATCAACAAAAATTATCTCGGGGGGAATCGATGAAAATTTATCTATTTTTTCAAACCGTAGCTTGACCCCTAGTTCACCGCTAGGCAAGTCTTGTCAATAAAACGCATTGTTTCAAATGCGTTCGGTAATGTCTTATATTTTAATTTAATTCAAGGAGAATTGATTTTATGGAAAAATCGACTGTTAAGCCGAATGGTTTGGCTTTAGTTCCGTTCCTAATTTTTGTTGTAGGTTATTTGGGAATTGGAGTAACGTTGGTGGCAAAGGGAGACCCGATGGGTTTTTACGGTTTCAAGGGACCGATTGCTGTAATTATTGGAATTATTGCAGCTTTTATTTTGCACAAAGGCTCAATAAATAATAAGTTTGACGCTCTGGTTAAAGGTTGCGGAGACTCAAACATTATCACAATGTGCATTGTTTATTTGCTCGCAGGTGCGTTTTCTACTGTGTCAAAACAAATGGGTGGCGTTGAGTCGACTGTTAATTTGGGATTGACACTAATTCCTGCACATTTTGTTACGGCTGGCTTATTTGTTATTTCATGCTTTCTTTCGACGGCAACTGGTACAAGCGTTGGAACTATCGTTGCCTTAGGACCAATTGCAATTGGACTTGCAGAAAAAGCAGGAATATCTGTTCCGCTTATGTTGGCAACTTTGATTGGTGGCTCAATGTTCGGCGATAACCTCTCGATTATTTCTGACACAACTATTGCTGCAACGCGAACACAAGATGTTGATATGCGAGATAAATTTAGGCTTAACTTTATGGTTGCTCTTCCAGCTGCGTTACTCACATTGGTTTTGCTTTTGATTTTCGGACGTCCAGTTACTGAGCCTGCAACTACAGCTTTGGATTTTAACCTTATTAAAATTGTTCCGTACTTGTTCGTCTTAATTACAGCAATTGCTGGTGTGAATGTGTTTCTTGTGCTAACAGGCGGCATTGTTCTTTCAGGCGTTATCGGAATTGCTTACGGTGCATTCGACGCTTTGCAATGGACAAACCATATCTATGATGGTTTTAACGGAATGTTCGAAATATTTTTACTGTCAATGCTCACAGGCGGACTTGCGTATATGGTAAATGAAGCAGGCGGTATCGATTGGCTTTTGCAAAAAATAAAAAGCATGGTCAAGGGGAAAAAATCTGCAGAGCTAGGTATAAGTGCTTTAACCTTGATTACTGATGCGGCAACGGCAAACAATACTGTTGCAATCATCATTGACGGACCGATTGCAAAAGAAATGTGCGAAGAGTTTTCTGTCGATCCTCGTCGCTCAGCATCGCTTCTCGATATTTTTTCATGCGTTATGCAAGGGCTTATTCCTTACGGAGCTCAGCTTTTGATTGCATGTCAATTTACAAACGGAGCAGTCAGTCCAATACATTTAATTCCGCTGTCGTGGTACCCGATGTTATTGGCAGTGTCTGCAATAATATCAATGTTTGTTCCGTTTGCTGACGGCGCAATAAAAAAGCGTCCGTGGAATTTTAAAGAATGGAAGGCTGTAAAAGATTAAGCGTTAAATTCGCAGTGCGGTGAAACACTTTGCTGCGTATAAGTTTTTGCGGACAGGATTAAATAACTGTCCGCAGCTAAAAACCAAAATAATAGAAATAGCTATGTATAAAGAATTTAAAGATGAAATGACACCCAAAGAAAGAATGACGGCATTTGCGAAGGGGCAACCAATTGATAGGCTTCCAGTTGTTCCTGACATGGGTGTTACAATGGCAGGCTTTTTGGGACACACAACTAACGAGTACTACACAGACTCCGATGTTATTGCCGAAACGGAAGTTGCATTGTTTGAGCGATTCCGTCATGACAGTGTCGGTGTTTCAACGACTCTTCGCGGTATGGCGGAAGCGATGGGCTCGGTGTTAAATTATCCGCATGATAGTATCACCAACTTAAAAGAGCCAGCAGTCAAAACCGAAGCAGACATTGAAAAACTTGCACCTGTCAATCCAAACAAGGATGGAAAGCTCCCAATCTTGCTTGAAGCTTTGTGTAAAATTCGCGACCGCATCGGAGATGTTGCCGACATCGGAGCTTCGATGACTGCACCATTTACTGTTGCAGCATCAGTACTCGGAACGGAAGTTCTTTTGAGATGGATAGTTAAAAAACCTGAAGCATTACATCGACTGATGAAAATTATTACGGCGAACAATCGCGAATATATAAAAGCACTTGGGAAGCTTGGTTTTAGTACGGGATTTTGCGACCCTGTTTCTTCAACGAGTGTGATAAAGTTAAAGCATTATCGAGAGTTTTCATTGCCGTACTTTCGTGAAAATGTTCAAGATGTTATCACATATTGCAACTCGCATCCGACCGTTCATATTTGCGGTAAGTCGCGTGAGTTGTGGGAAGACGTTATGGAAACTGGTATCGGAAATTTTTCTATAGATAACTGTGAGGACTTGACGGAAGCGAAAAATATTATGGGACACAAGGTTATGATTACTGGTAATGTTCCGCCTGTTGATGCACTTTATCTTGGTAATGAAGAAATTATTCGAAAGGCTGTTAGATACTGCGTGCAAAAAGGTTGGGACAATCCTTGTGGTTATATTTTGTGTACTGGTTGTCAAATTCCAAAAGGCACAAAGATTGAAAACATTGATGCATTTATGAAATGGGGCAGATACTACGCACACATGCCGATGGAGCAAAGCCGATTTGATGAAGATTAGAAATTATGCGTGCAAGCAAAATGAGCAAAAACTTTTAGATGAAATTCCATTTGCAGCTGAGGACGTTTTTTCTGATAGGAAAAAATATAAAGTGGCACTTGAACTTTTGTCAAAAAATAATTCGTTTGTGTTTGCACCGCTTACTAATACTATCGAAGCAGAATTGCAAGGTGCAACTGTAACTGAAAATAGTTTTATTCGCGTAAAAAATCCTGTGATACAAAGTGTTGATGAGTTAGCTTCGCTACAGCCGTTTAATTATGAAGTGCCGCATTACAAAATTTTGAGCGAGTGTTTACAAATGCATTATGATAAAACGCTTATTTATGAGATGAGTGGCATATATACTTTTTTATCTTTTATTATTTCGATTGAGCAAGTATTTAGAGTGTTCAGAAAAAATGCTGACTTACAAAACACGATTATAAAAAAAGTTTTGGAAAATTATTTTTCATTTATTCAAAGGCTTAAATCATTTAATTTAAAAATAATTTCACTCGCAGATCCAGTTGCATCAGTTGATATTATAGGTTCGAATGAGCTTGAAAAAATAATTGAAAATTTTTACATTCCGCTTATCAAGTATATTTTGGATAAAACAAATTTTTCTATTTATCTTTGTCCGAAGTTATTGTATGCATTGGAAGATTTAAACAAAGTGAGTGCGACAACAATAAATATACAAAAAACAAAAACGCAAGATGCAATTATAAATATGCTTGATACAAAAAAAATATTCGGTAACATTTGTATCAATGCAAATACGGAAATAGAAACGGTAAAGATTTTTTCGCTCAATGAAAATGATAAAGGAAATCGCAATGAATAAAAAAGAAAGACTTTTAAGAATCTTAAACGGAGAGGCAACTGATAGACCGCCTGTAATTTGTCCTGGTGGTATGATGAATCCTTGTGTTACAGAACTGATAAAAAAACATAATATTGAATTTGTAAAAGCAAACTCCGATGGTAAAACAATGGCTGCTCTTTCAAAACTTGTCGTTGATGAAAAACTTTTTGAAAATTATGCAGTACCTTTTTGCATGAGCATTGAAGCTGAAGCAATGGGTGCGGTGTGCGATATGGGTTCGGATATTTGTGAGCCTCACATAAAAAAGTATATTGTAAAAAATCTTGACATAAATAGTTTTAAAAAAATAGATTACACGCAAGGTAGACCAAAAGCAGTGCTTGAAGCAATTTCGATTTTAAAAAATGATGAGATTCCAGTTATTGGAAATGTGCCTGGACCATTTTCAGTCGGCACAAGTGTTGTCGAGCCGCTAACTGTGTATGTTGCTTTGAAAAAACAAAAGGAAACAGCACATGAATTTTTTAATTTTATTGCAGAAGAAACTGGACGATTTGCACTTGAGCAGGTGCGTGCAGGTGCCGACCTTATTACAATTTCTGATCCGAGTGGCACAGGTGAAATTCTTGGTCCAAAATTTTTTGATGAGTACATGGTTACATATATGAATAAAATGATTGACATTATTCGAAAAGATAAACCAGTTCCAATTATAGTACATATTTGCGGACAGATGAAAAAAGTATTTGAGCTTTTGAACAGAATAAAAGCAGATGCATTTTCTTTTGACGCAATCGTTTCATTGCAACAAGCAAAAGAAAAAATTAATCGTCCTGTGATGGGAAACATAAGTACCTATGCACTTGAACATTTAACACCAGATAAAATAAAACAAATGGCTGTAACGAGAGTGAAACAACGTATTGATATTATCGCTCCAGCGTGCGGTCTTGCGATGAATTCAAAATTAGAAAATATAAAAAATATTTTGATAGGTGTGGAAGATGCCGCAAGCAACAGTGAAGATTCAAGATAAAATAAAACAAGTTACGTATTTGACAGGACAAACTGTTTTGGATATTTTAAAAGCTGAACATATTTTTATCGATGCACCATGTAACGGTACTGGTAAATGTGGCAAGTGCAAAGTAAAATTTTTCGGTGAGGATATTCCGCTAACAGCCGAAGAAAAAGAATATAACCTCGGTGAATATCGGTTGGCGTGCATGCTTAAGCCTTCAAAAGATTTTACAGTGGAAGTTTCACAAATTAAAAGTGGTGAAGGCTTTGTAACTGCCGACTTTGATTTTACTAAATTAAGCACGCCTGCAATAAAAAAAATATTAAAGCGAGTGTATGCTCCAACAGCAATTGAAAATAAAACTTGGACGGAAAAATATGAAAATGCATTTGGTGAACTCAATTTTGAAATCTTACAGAATATAAAACCCATTGAAGGAAATTATCTTGGTATCTTTATCGATGATAAACTTGTTGCAATTGTTGATGAACACGATGATGATTGTTATGCGATTGCGGTTGATATTGGAACGACAACAATTATCGCAACCTTGTTCGATGTTAATAAAAAACTTTTACTGAATACAAAGCAATGTATCAATCCGCAAATTAAGTTTGGTGCAGATGTGGTAACACGTATTAGTGCCGCGATTGAAGATGATGCAAACATTTTGAAAATGCAACATTCGGTTATTAGTGCAATTCAAGATGCTGTTGATAAAATGATTTATGAAACAAAAATAAATGCGAACGCAATTTACGAAATTGTTTTTTCGGCAAACTCGGTGATGAATCATTTGCTCCTTGGTATAAATCCTAAAAGCTTAGGTATTGCACCTTATAAAAATATGTTCGATAGATTGATGAGTTTTCCAAGTGCGAAACTTAATTTGAAAATAGGGACGCATACTCAAGCACTGATCTTGCCGTCTATTTCTTCTTACATTGGTGCGGACATTGTCTCTGGTATTAATTTTATCGAAATTGAAAATGCAAAACGCAATACTCTTTTTATTGATATTGGTACAAATACTGAGCTAGTTCTAAAGCATGAAGATAAATTTTTTGCAACTTCTTGTGCTGCAGGGTCAGCACTTGAGGGGATGAATATAAGCTGTGGCTCGCGCGCACAAAATGGTGCCGTGGAAGATATTACCTTTGATAATAAAACTGGTGAAATACATTTAAAAGTTATCGGCGACACTGCTGCAAAAACAATATGCGGTTCAGGTATTTTAGCACTTGTGCGTGAAGCTTTACATACAAAACTAATTGATAAACGTGGACGATTAGTTGCTTACAATAATGTATGTGATGATGATGTGCGTAAAAAATTTTTAGTAAATGTAAACGGTGAAACTTTTATTAAAGTTGCTAATGATATTCTTGTTTCAAAAAAAGATATTCGCAACGTGCAGCTTTCTAAAACGGCAATTCTTTCTGGAATACAAATATTACTTTATAAATTTAATTTGAAAGCAGATGAACTTGATGAAATAATTATTGCAGGACAATTTGGAAATCATTTGACACGTGATATGCTTTTAGATACAGGATTTTTACCACCAGTCTGTGCAGATAAAATTACTTATGCAAAAAATACATCGCTAGGTGGTGCGATAGCTTCAGTGTTTGATATTTCAAAAAGAAATAATCTTATGCCATTAAAAAATAAAATTGAATTTAGCGATTTAAGTTTAAATCCTGAATATCAAAAGTTTTTTATTGAAAGTTCTTACTTTCCTGAATATTTATGATATTATAGAGCTTGAAAAATTAAGGAGTAGCTATGGAAAAAAATGAATACTTAAAAATTCTTTCGGATTATGTATTCGAGTATGAAGATGAAAAGATTGCAGAGGTTGCACAAAATTATTTGAATGATGGTTATCCTCCGCTTGATGCAATTATGGACGGTCTTGTCGATGGAATGAAACGTGCAGGAGAAATGTTTCAGCAAGAAGAATATTTTGTTACGGATATTTTGTTGTGTTCGGATGCGATGGAGAATGCACTTGCTGTGCTGCGTCCGCATTTGCTTCAAACTGAAAACCAACTAAATCGTAAAATTGTTCTCGGCGTTATCGAAGGCGACACGCATGACATCGGAAAAAATTTGGTTAAGACAATGTTGCAAACTGAAGGCTTTGAAGTTATTGACCTTGGTCGTGATGTGCCTGTCGATGATTTTGTTGATACCGCTGTCAAAGAGGAAGCAGATATAATCGGTATGTCAACTTTGATGACAACTACAATGTCAAACATGCAACGTGTAATTAAAAAGCTGGAAGAGCAAAATGTTCGCGATAAATTTAAGGTGATGGTAGGCGGCGGACCGATTTCACAAAGCTTTGCAGATAAAATACATGCGGACGGTTATTCGAGTGATGCCGTCGAAGCGGTTAAGCTTGCAAAAAAACTTTTAGGCGTGTGAACGAGTAGGGGAGTGTCTGAACTGAGCCTACTGCAAAGCGTGTTTACCTGTCGGAGAGTGCGGACATTGCTTACCATAGCGGGTAATCAGTCCAGTGCTTATAGGTTTGCACTCGTGTCCGCAATACACACAGTGAAGTCCGTCTGACACAATCACATGATTTCCTGACGGGCTTCCTTTACACGCTGGGTCGTATTTTGTCCACAGCTTTAATGTTGCACCAGCCTTACATTCTTGACCACAAAATTTACATAACATTGACATTTCTTTCTCCTTCTTTCATATTGTACCTTGATTATTTTCTTTAGTCAAGCTTGTCATAAAAAACATTGTAGAACTAAAACCCAATAACGACTCCAACGCTTATGAAGTTAAAACAAATGTTACCTGTTTAGTAAAAAATATTTAGGGTTTCCAATTTGTAAATAAGCTTATGTATTCAGCGAAATTTTATACACAGGACAAATTAAATTCCATACGGATTTTAATTTGCCCATTATATGAATGTTAAAAACTAATGTTTGCTCAAGGATGTGCTTTTTACAATTCGTTCATATTGCTTCTTTTCCAGTGTTATCGAATGTTTGTTCATAAAGTGATTTAGTGCTCCTTTCTATTTGAGGTTTAACTTTTATCGTAGGTGTTTCACTATCCGATATTTTGCCGTTAGCCTCCTTAAAATTAAATTTTTTGTACTGTTCCTCAAGCTCCTTAATTTTATCTCCAAGCGTAACGGAAATGCTTTTTGTATGGCTAATCACATCAACTAATTTATCTGTTGTAATGGTGCGGTTTTCATCTGAAGAGCAAAACGCATTTTCGATTGCTTCTTTTACTACATTTTCGATATCTGCTCCATTAAAGCCATTCGTGTCTTCTAGTAGTTTTAATACATCTATATCGGAAGTAAGCTTTCCTCGTTTTTTTAGATGGATTTGGAAAATACACCGTCGTTCTTCCGCATTAGGAAGGTTTACAAGGAACAGCTCATCAAACCTTCCTTTCCGTAAAAATTCTGGTGGAAGTGATGAAATATTATTGGCTGTTGCTACAACATAGACGGAGCTTTCTTTTTCTTGCAACCATGTCAAAAATTGACCAAAAAGGCGTGTTGTTATATCGCTTCCACCACTAGAACCACCAACACCTGCAAATGCTTTTTCCAGTTCATCAATCCACAGCACACATGGAGCAACTGCTTCTGCTGTTTTTATCGCAGCACTCAAATTATGTTCGCTTTCGCCCACATATTTTCCCATAAGTTTTCCGATATCAAGCCGCAATAGAGGAACATTAAAAATATTTGCGGTTGCCTTTGCGGTAAGGCTTTTACCACACCCTGGCATTCCAACAATCAAAATTCCTTTTGGAATATCAACTCCGAATTTTCTAGCTTCTCCAAGTCTTGAGAAAATTTTTGCTTTATTGGAAAGATAGAGTTTAAGATTTTCAAGACCGCCTATGTCATTCATTTCTGCAGTTGATGTAAATATTTCAAGGATTCCGCTTTTTTTAATAATCTGTTCTTTTTCTTTTAGTACTACTCGTACCCCCGCAGAATCAAATGTTCCCGACTGTTGATAAGCATAGTTAAGAATCTGTCTAATTTCAAACTCTGTAAGTCCTTTAAATGAAACTACAAGCTCATTTCTAATATTCTCCTCAATTGGAATATTAAATGAATTAATATAGTCTGTAATTATTTGTTCAACTTCTTTTGAGTCTGGAAAAGGCAAATCAAATACGGTAATCATCTTTTCAATTTCTTTTGGCAGAATAAGTATTGGTGAAATAAAAAAAATGGTAGCATATACTCCTTCGGCAAACATAGTGCGTTCTGCAATTTCCTTTAAAAGAGCTATACATTTTGGACTATATAAAGGGCTTTGTGCATCAAAATATTGGTGGGCATCTTTAATTATGATAAATAAATGCCGCGGACTTGTCTTTTCTGCCTCCTCAAGAAAACTAAGCTTATCTTCAAGGAAACGTACAAGAGAATCGTCTGCTACAGTCATTCGTTCTTTGCCCGAAAAGATGCCAGAATTAGTAAAGGTAACACATTTTGCTATATCAGCAACGCTTTCAATTAATATGTCGGCAAAGCGATGGTCAAAGTGGTTAATATAAATAATCGGTCTCAAGGAATTTACATAACTTGAAAGTTTATACACTAGGGATGCATCCATTCTTAAACCTCCATGTATATAAGGTCATCGGAATCACTGTTGCTCATATAGTCGATTCCATTGGTAAAGATGAATTTTTCATTGATAGCTTCTGCTGACATTTCTTCGCCGGTTACACCTGCGTTACGGAGCTTGTTGCCTTGTTTCATCGAAATAATCATAAACGTTTTCCCTCGTGGTTCAATGTCTTTCCAATATGAATCCGTTTTTCCGCGGAATGTTTTGACATGGGGAGGTGTAATTTCAGATAAAGGAACATAATAACTTGTAACAGAAAAATCAGATGCCTTATAAAACCCCGCAGACCGTGACCTTGTTTTGAAAACACATCCTAAAACAGCATTCCCATATTTCTTTTTAAATTGCGCCAGCTGTTTATCATTTTCGATGAAGATGGCAGGAGTTTCTTTTCCATTTATAAATTTATCTTGTATGCTATTTAAAGCCGTTACGGGATCTATAGCATTGATTACATCCTTATATACTATTCCATTATCATAAGCGATAAGTTCTCGTAATTGTGTATTTGCCATAAATGCAAGAAGAACAAGGGGGTAGCCTGTTTTGAATGTTTCATAAAAATTTGTTTTATCAAGTTCAAGGAGCTTGAAATATTGCGTATACAAAACTGTCATCTGCACTTTCAGTAAAGCATAGTCTCTAGAATGTTCATGTAGCGATTTTAATACATTCACATAACCTGCATGATATTGCGTAATAATTTCATTTTCTTGCCCCGCAAGCTTTTTTAAATTTTCAAGCCGTTTTGCTTCTTTTTCTCTGACAGAAAATAATTCCGCTGCCGCCTGTTCTATACAGGTGGCTTCTTTGTCAAAAAGAATTGTTAAAAGTTCCGATACAGCTTTTTTGTAATTGCTCTTATCTATTTTTGCAATTTTTTCAGAAAGATCTACTTCGCCCTGTGCGACAAGCCAACGGACAAGTAAACCGTTTTCTAGGGTTTCAAGTAGCATATCAATATTGCAGCTTTCTTTTAATTCAGCAAGCGTTTTAATCTGCTCGTTGCCATAACTCAAATTGAATTTAATAGGTTTCATTCTATTTCTCCCATATAGTGATTTTATAGATATTTACCAGCAGAAAAGACCGCCGATAAAACTACCGATACCTCTTACAACAGAACCCACGCCATGTACAATGCCAGAAGCAACTGTCTTCACGCCTTTTGCTACTGTACTAACTATTTTCTTCCCAGCACTATATGCAGCTTCTGCTAGTGTGCTGCCAGCAATGCCTCCGACGATTCCCCCCGCAATACCGCCAACGACTGACCCCACAGGTCCGAGTACACTGCCGATTGCAGCTCCTGCACTTGCACCCTTAGCACCAGTGGCAAGGGAGCCTACAACACTGCATGTTGAACGCCCTGCTTGATCTAAAGCTTCTTCTCCAGTAAGTTCTCCAGTTGCAAATTTATAAAGAGTTTTTACATTTTCAATACCAGCACAGGCAGCCGCCGCAATATGACCAGCAGGAGTTTTCATCAATATTTTTCCAAGCTAACCGCTACGTGCAGCTACAGTAAGTGCTCCTGATGTTGCGATAGTAATACCCGCACTCGCTCCGCTTTTCATTGCACTTTCTGCAAACTCTTTTACGTCATCTTCCACACTTTGATTTTCTTGTCCAGTTACCCAGTTCCAAATTCTTCGTCCGACAATGCGTGCACCCTGAAAACCGACTGCCAGTCCTGCTGACAATGCAGCTTTGCCTCCAATACGTTTTGCAATTTGCCCTTTATTTGCATCATTCCATGTATATTCGTCAATTTTACCTTCACGTTGGGCTTTGTCTTGCTTTAATTTTGCTTCTTCCTTTGAAAGAGGAGTAGATTCTACTGTTTCACTATTTTTTGATTTATAGTCAGTAAATTCAATTTTTTCATTTGCATTTTTAATATCTTTTCCTTGTCCTTTAGGAACAAGTTTTCGTTGCCCGCGATAATCGCCTTTTTCAAAATATGACTCTGTCGTTTCTGTGTCTTTCCCATACTTTGACTGATATTTTCGTACAATGTTGCCACGATCATCACGTACGACAATATCTACGGAATTCTTCCCGTTGGATTCTAGTGGTTCTGCAGTAAATGTTTTTTCCTTTACAGCAGAATCAATGTTGAATGTGCTTGCATGATGCTGTTCCGCTATAAGACCGTCAAGATTTGGGTTTTGATTTACACTTCCATTTAGGTTATGGATAGTCTTCATCATTGCATTATTCGCGTTATCAATAGCGGTGTCGATTGATTTTGCATAAGAGGCAACATTCACAACTCCGCTTGCTGTTGCTCCCTGCTCAATTTTTTTTGACAACCAATTTTCCCGTCTTTTGCCTTTTGCAATATGTTCGTTCAACTCACGGCGATTCTGCTCATAGGTATATACGGTATCAACAATGTCTGTCGCAGTTTGTTCTATTTCATTTTGATTGTCCCACAATGTAGGATAATGCTCAAATTTTTTAATAAGAAATTGTTTATCTGTAACATCAGAAGATTTTCTTGCATAATCGGACACGAAAGAATGAACTGTCTTCTTGATTTTGGGAATATTTTTATTATTTATGTTCATTTCTGACATAACAAGATCTGCTGTCTCATCTTCGTTGTTAGCAAGATTTACTAGATTATCAGCAGTAGAAATCAAGTCTTGCGACGTTAAAGCTTCGATTTGTTCTTCATTGTTTTTTTCTTTCATTTTAGATTATCCTCCTACTACAACCGAATTAGCTAGAGTTAATTCAGTTAATATTTTTATTTTTAGCATTTAGCAAATCTTGATTGCTAAATACCATAAGCATTTATTATTATATGAAAAAAAAAATACTGTCAATAGTTTTTGTTAAAAAAAACAAAAATTTATCAAAAACTTTGCTGATGTGATATTTTGCACCTTGAAGAAAATTTTAAGAGGTTGCTTCCGTATTAGTGCTACAATGGTCGGAAGTGCGATATGTAAACGACTGGTATAAAATAAATCGGAAATCTTTAAACTTCCAATTTGTAATAAATGGCTATAGTTTAAATTATTGCTAAATAAAAAATAATTTATTGCATCTCGAAAATTATGATGTCGGTAAAAGATAAGTTTTATAAAAATAAATATCCGAACGCTGCACCTAAAACTATTATGATAAGCGGGTGAATTTTTTTATATAATCTTAAGCATGCGAATGCCGCAACAAAAAAGATAGCTGACTTATAGTTGACAAGATGTATAAAAGGTGGCTTAGTTATGTTATCAAATGATAACACTGTTATGCTAAAAACGCTGTAGCAGGCAACTGCAATCATTCCTGCGGCACTTGCACGGATGCCGTACAATGCTTTTTGTACAATAGGTTTTTCTTTGAGTGAAGTTGCAAAAAAGGAAATCGCAAGTATTACGACGAATGACGGAAGTACTAGTCCCATTGTTGTTGCGACTCCGCCCCAGACACCGTAAAGCCTATACCCGATGAAGGTTGCCATATTTACGCCGATTGGACCGGGAGTTGCTTCAGATACGGCAATCATTGAGTAAAACTCATCTGCTGCAATGAGTCCTCGCGGAATTAGTTCTTGCTGCATCACACTGATTCCGACAAGTCCACCTCCGATTGTACAAAACCCGATGTATGCGAAAAGCCAAAATAGAAAAAACAAGCTAACGGTTTGCACGGTACTTTTCCTTTATCACTTTGACAGCAATTCCTACAATGGCACCGCAAAGAACAATCCACACAGCAGAGATGGAAAAGATACGCATCGCGATAAATGAAAATACCGCAATGCAAAGTGTTACGCCATCAACGACTGTTTTCTTGCCTAGGTCAATCAACGCGGAAAGTAAGAGTGCCGCAACTGCAACATTTATTCCGCTTAACACTTTTTGGAGAGCGGCAATGTTCCTAACGTTTTCTGTCGATGTCAGTGCAGCTATTATCGTGATAATAATAAGCGATGGAAGGACAATAGCCACCGTAGCAATGATTGAACCAAATACACCGCGTACTTTATATCCAGTAAATGTTGCAACGTTAATTGCAATCACCCCTGGCGTACTTTGCCCGATTGCAAAATAGTCAAGCATTTCTTCATCGGTTGCCCAATTCCTCTTTTCAACTACTTCACGGCGAAGCAATGGCAGCATTGCTAAGCCGCCACCAAATGTTATCGCCCCGATTTTAAAAAACACTGTAAAAAGTTCAGCAAGCTGTTTTAAACAAACGGCGGCATCTTTTTTCAAAAAGCTATTTTTCATAATTTATATTTATGTACACTTATCGAATGTTATTTATTATCTTAAATATTTGAAGGCGTGCTTATCATTTCTGCCTGCTCTTCCATAAATTGCTTTGTGTATAAAGCATAATATTGTCCTTTTTTATTTATCAATTCGTTGTGGCTTCCTTGTTCGACAATAGAACCGTGTGATATAACAATTATTTTATCAGCATTGCGTATAGTCGAAAGACGATGTGCAACGACAAATGAAGTTCTACCTTTTAATACCTCTGCAATTGCTTTTTGAATTTTTTGCTCGGTTTCGGTATCAATTGAAGAAGTCGCCTCATCCAAAACAAAAAGGCGAGGATTTCTCACAAGTGTCCTTGCAAATGAAATAAGCTGCTTTTGTCCAGTCGAAAGCATGCTGCCACCTTCACCGACTTGAGTATCGTATCCGTGTTCAAGTCGCGAAATAAATTCATCTGCATCAACAAGTTTTGCAGCTTGCACTATTTGCTCGTCGGTTGCATTCAAATTTCCATAGCGAATATTTTCTGCGATTGTGCCTGAAAACAAATGTGGCGATTGCAGAACGTAACCTAAATTTTCGTGAATCCAATTTTCAGGCATTTCCTTGTAGTCGATGCCGTCTACAAAAATGTGTCCACTTTTTGGTTCATAAAAACGACAAAATAAATTTACAACCGTTGATTTTCCTGCACCAGTAGCACCGACTAATGCAATCGTTTGTCCAGGAAGAACATCTAATGAAAAGTCTTTTAAAATCGGTTCGCCCTCTTTATACCAAAATGAAACAGAATCAAATCTGACTGAACCATTTATTTGCGGGCGTGCAGTGTCAAGCGGTGAAATGGATGTTCCATATTTTTTTATAACTGCATCACTATCTTTAATATCTGACTCTTCATCAAGCAAACCAAAAATTCGCTCCGCTGCCGCTTGAGCAGAAATAAACTCGGCAAACAAATCTGCCGCTTCGGTAAGTGGCATATTAAGTTGCGTTACATACGAAAAAAACGCAACGAGCATACCGAGCGAAATTGCTCCTGACAAAACTGAAACGCCACCGTATACAACAATCAAGCCTGTTCCAATCGCTCCGATTAACTGCACCGTTGGCATGAGAACTGACGAAATAAGAATACCTCTTATCGAACTTGTTTTCATCTCTTCTGTTTTTGTCAAAAATTCTTCTGCATTTAATTTTTCACGTACCAAAGTTTTCGTTGTCTTTGCACCTTGAATATCTTCGTTGTACGCAGCCGTCAGTTGAGAATTGATTTTACGAACACGACGTTGTGCATGCAAAATTTTTTTCCTTAAGTAAATACTAAACAGAATAATAATAGGCAGAGTAATTAACGCAATCAACGCAAGCTGTACGTTTTCGCTAAACATTGCAGCGATAACTGCAATCATCATACAAAGTCCGAAAAGAATTTCCGTCATTCCCCGAGAAACAATTCCAGAAAGTTTATTTATATCTGAAGACATTCGTGCCATAAGCCAGCCGACTGCATTCTTGTCAAAAAAAGAAAGCGAAAGCGATTGCAATTTTGTAAAGCATTTCATACGAAGCCTATGACACATTCTAATTTCAAGTCTACCTGCAAGTGTGATAAAAAAAAGCGTCGAAACAAAAGTAACTACCAAAAATAAAACTGATGCAATTACCAGTGGAACAAAATTAGATAAGTCGCCTTTGTTCACAAAATTATCGATAACGTATTTTGTAATTTTCGGTTGTACGATTTCAAGACCTCCAGTAAATCCGCCCATTATCATACCGCCGACAAATAGAAATTTGAAAAACCCAAATTCTTTTAAAATCTTTTTCCAAATTCCAGTGTTAAATTTTTCATTGTTTTTATTTGATGTTGTAAATTCTTCCATAAATGTTTCTCCATTATTTGTTTTTATTTTTTTTGTTCATCAATGTCGGCTGTTTTTTGAATTTCATAAATACGTTTGTACAATCCGTTTTCTTGAATGAGTGAATCGTGTGTTCCCTCTTGCGTAATTTTACCGTGCTCCAACACCAATATCTTATCTGCATTGTAGATTGTTGAAATTCGCTGCGAAATAATAATTACGGTTTTGTTTCCCTTTTCTTCATGAAGGGCATGACGAATTTGCAAATCGGTTTCAGTATCGACGGCAGAAAGTGAATCATCAAAAATGAGTACCGGCGAGTTTTTTATCAAAGTGCGTGCAATTGCCAGTCGCTGCTTTTGTCCGCCCGAAAGTGAAACGCCTCGCTCGCCGACCAGCGTGTTGTATCCTGATTCAAAGCTTTGTATCTCTGAATCAAGTGCTGCAACTTTTGAATAATACTTTGCCTTTTCATCTGAAATCTCTGGACAAGCAAGTTTTATATTTTCCATAATTGTCTTGCCATATAAAAAAGGTTCTTGCAGCACGAGAGCAATTTTTGAGCGAATCCAGCCTTTGTCAATTGTGTTAAGCTCAATTCCATCGATTTTAATTGAGCCAGAATTGTATTCATAAAGCCGAGCAAGCAAATGCACGAGTGAACTTTTTCCAGAGCCAGTTGCCCCAAGAATTGCAAGAGTTTGTCCGCTTTTAATTTCAAACGAAATATTTTGCAACACTGGTTTATCTTCAGCTTCAGGATAGGCAAATGAAACAGAGTCGAAAGAAATACTTCCCTTAATCGCAGGCTGTTTTCCCGTCGGAAAAATTTCTTCGGCAGGCTCATTCAAAACTGTTTCAATACGGTTTGCAGAAACAAATGCTTTTCCGATATTGCTGAGAATTCTTCCGAGTCTGCGTATCGGCCAAATCAACATTCCGTTGTACGAAATAAAGGCAACAAAATCGCCAGGCGTTACCTCGCCTTTTGCTGCAAGCCAACCGCCACACACAATAACCGAAAATATTTGTGCAACGGAAAGAGAATCGCTTAAAGCCCAAAACCATGCGAAGCCGTCATTGATTTTTATGTTTTGCTTTTGATATGCTTCGCTTCGTTTTTTAAATTTTTCGATTTCATAGTTTTGCCGCGTAAAAGCTTTGACAACGCGGATGCCAGTTAAATTTTCTTGAATTGCAGTTGTCATTGACGCTTCGTATTCCGTTGCCTTTTTGAATTGCACTTGTATTTTTTTGAAAAATATAACAGATGAGAGAAATACAAATGGAATAGTTATAAAAGAAATTGCGGTGAGCTTTCCATTAAGTTGTATCATCAAATAAAGCGAGTATGCAACCAAAAAAACTGAGCTTATCGTGTCCATTATTTGAGAATATAACACCATACGAATTGTTTCGATATCGGAGGTGCATCGTTGAATTAAATCACCAGTTTCTGATTTTGCATGATAAGAATACGGTAAAAGCTGAATGTGATTATACAACTTGTTACGAAGATTTTTAATCGAGCGCTCGGTTGCAACACTTGCAATGTTGATTCTTGCAAATGTGAATAAACCGCGTATTGCAGAAAACACAACGATAAACATCGCCATTACGACAAAACCCGAAAATCCAGAAAGATAATTTTGAAACGGTGCGACTAAATGCGAGAGTACATCGTATCCAAGCGGTTTATTGCCGAGTACGGAATCAATGGTGATTTTTATTAACTGCGGCTGCATCGCAACTACAACCTGCGATAATAAAGTGAAAAGCAATGCAAGAAGATACATTACCCATTCGTCTTTAGCATACGATAAAAGTCTTTTCAAATTTTTCATAAATCAAAATCCTGTACGCACGCAGTTTATATAATTTTTTTGATTTTGTCTAGTGAACAACTTTTCGTACCATTCACCGAACGTGCAGCCGATGTGGAGCATTAAAATCCTTGCAAGGATTTTA
>CALAEM010000033.1 GCA_937890985.1 uncultured Treponema sp.
AGTGCAAAAGTTTTGTGTTTGAGGTGTGCGTCCTTGGCTGTTTAGGCTCGAAGCGTAAAAGCAAAAAAGCTTTACCGTTTCACAAGTGCAAAAGTTGATTTCCATGAATTGATATAAATTGCCCCTTTTCTTTTTTGTTTAATTGTGTTAATATTGCATTTACTTGGAGGCTCATTATGACAAGCTATAAAGAATTGGGTTTGGTAAACTCAAAGAAGCTTTTTGAAAAAGCGGTAAAAGGCGGTTATGCGATTCCGGCGTATAACTTCAATAATATGGAACAAATGCAGGCGATTATTCAGGCGTGCGTGGAAACAAAGTCGCCAGTGATTTTGCAGGTTTCGTCTGGTGCGCGAAAATATGCAAATGCAAACCTTTTGCGTAACATGGCACGTGGTGCAGTTGAATATGCTCATGAATTGGGTTATGATATTCCGATTGTGTTGCACCTCGACCACGGCGACAGTTTTGAGCTTTGCAAGGATTGTATCGAAAACGGTTTTTCATCTGTGATGATTGACGGTTCGGCACTGCCTTACGACGAAAATGTTGCACTAACAAAAAAAGTTTGCGAGTTCGCTCATTCTCAAAAAGACTATGTAACTGTTGAAGGCGAGCTTGGGGTTTTGGCTGGCGTTGAAGATGACGTTAGTGCCGAACAAAGCCACTACACAAATCCAGCGGATGTCGAGGACTTTGTAAAAAAGACTGGCGTTGACTCGCTTGCAATTTCCATTGGCACAAGCCACGGACGCGCAAAGTTTAAACCTGAGCAATGCACAAAAAATGCCGACGGTGTTTTGATTCCGCCGCCTTTGCGTTTTGACATTCTCGAAGAAATCGAAAAACGCATTCCGGGCTTTCCGATTGTTCTGCACGGCTCGTCGTCTGTTCCAGTTGAATACGTGAAAATCATCGAGCAATTTGGCGGACACATTCCGGGTTCTGTTGGCATTCCCGAAGACCAACTACGCAAGGCTGCAAAAAGTGCAGTGTGCAAAATCAACATTGACTCGGACGGACGACTTGCAATGACAGCAATTATCCGAAAAGTACTCGCAGAAAAACCAGAAGAATTCGATCCGAGAAAATATCTTGGGCCAGCACGCGATGAGTTAAAAAAATTGTACATGCACAAAAACGTAAACGTTTTGGGTAGTGCAAACAAAGCTTAGCACTTCGATAAAACTTTTTATTAAACTTATATTTGAAAGCAATCTCCTGAAAACACAAAACAATTTCGGGAGATTGTTTTAATTTACGCATATAAATAAATGTCAACAAAAAACTTTGGTAGAAAGCCATGCAAGAAATAATACAAGCCGAAATTGTAGATATCACCGATGACGGACGAAGCATCGCAAAACGAAACGGCACAGTATATTTTATCGAAGGCGGAGTTGTAGGCGATATTGTGCATCTACACGTTACCGCACAAAAACAAAACTACTATGAAGCCGAAATTGTAAACACTGTTGCGTCATCGCCGTATAAAGTGTCGAGCGAATGTGAGTGCAGCAAAAAATGCGGCGGTTGCTCGTTGCGCGAATGTTCTTATGACGGACAAATCGCAATAAAAGAAAAACTACTCACCGAAAAAATAAAACGAGCTTTGCATAAAGATAATTTTAAAATCGACAAAGTCATTCGAAGTGACAAAGTAAATTTTTATCGCAACACGGTGCAATTAAAATGTGCAGTGCAAAATGGAAAACTGCAACTCGGATTTTTTGCACGCAACTCGCATATAATTGTTACAGCTCAACATTGCTTTTTGCTTCCTGAAATTATGCAAAAGGCAGTTGACACACTTAAAGCTTCGTTTCAAAATCTAAATGATATACTGCACTTTGATTCGGTGAATGAAATTATTTTGAGAACCAATAACACTGAAGATGCCTTGCAGTTAATTTTTGTGTATCAAAATTTTCCGCAAAAAAATATGTGTGCTGAAGCGAATTTGCATAATTGGATAAAGATTATCGAAAGCGTTATGAGTAATTTAAACATTGTTTCATTTTATGCACAAGATGTTCGCGGGAATATGCAATTACTGTTTGGCGAAAAATTTTTGCACACGAAACTTTGCGGCGTGAAGTTTCAACTTTCACCGAATTCTTTTTTTCAAGTCAACACAAAACAAGCTGAAAAACTTTTTGACGAAGTACTTACTCAACTTTCACCTGAGAGCGATGACTTTGTATTTGATTTGTTTTGCGGCGTTGGAAGCATTTCGTTAATTGTAGCACCGCATGTAAAAAAAGTTGTCGGCGTTGAAATTGTAAAAGACGCAATTCAAAACGCCGCTGCAAATGCACGATTGAACGAAAATACAAATGCGGAATTTATTTTGGGCAATGTCGAGAAAATATTTACGGATGATTTTATCAGTGAGCGAAAAAATGCTGCAACAAAAATTATTGTTGACCCGCCGCGTGCTGGTATTAACAAAAAAGTTTTGGATAAAATTATCGCAACACGAGCTTGCAAGATTATCTATGTTTCATGTAATCCTGCAACGCTGGCTCGCGATTTAAAAATTTTAACTGGTGGCGGATACGCACTGACGCACACAACTATGCTCGATATGTTTCCGCACACATCACATATTGAGACGGTTGCATTATTGTCCAAACTTGATGTCGATAAACATATAGATGTTAAAATTAAGCTTGATGAACTTGATTCAACAAGTGCTAAAAGTAAAATGACTTATGCCAAATCAAGGAACGTATATTGGAAAAATTTGATTTAAATGTTTCGACACTCTATATCGCACAGGTTAAAAAGAAATGTTGAATTGTACTGAGGGAGCATTATAATAAATCAAAAAAAAGAGAAACAGGTTATTCCACAATGCACACCAGAAAAAGAGGAAGCTATCATGGATGCGTTAAGGCATTTTAAAATGATTTAGTAGA
>CALAEM010000034.1 GCA_937890985.1 uncultured Treponema sp.
CGGCTATTTTGGTCAAAAGCTTTCGGTGAAAAAGTTTCCAGCAAAAAATAACGCGAACCCTTGACAATATCGATAAAAAAAGAGAGAATTGACACAATTTAAAATACAAGGAAGTGTAACTATGAAGAAAATTTTTTTTGTGTTGGTTTTGATTACGTCGTCGATGGCGGCGTTCGGCTTGGGCAGCAAGGAAATTCCAGAAAGCGTGTTCAAAGGAAAATACGTAGTCGCCGCCGCTGATGTCAAAAATCGCGACTGCATTTTGGTTGACGCTCGCGGTAAAACATTAAGCACAATCAACGGTGCAGTTGTTTTGAAATGGCAGGAGCTTGCAACATGCGGCGACGGAAAACCAGGCGATGCAAACTGGGGCGTTATCCTCGACAAGGCTCGCCTCGACAAAGTCCTCGGCGATTCGGGACTTGACTTGAGCAAAGAGATTATTGTTTTTGGCGATTGCAATAAAGCTTGGGGCGAAGAGGGTCGTATCGTTTGGGAGTTGTTGGCGGTCGGTTATCGCGACGTAAAGTTTGTCGATGGCGGTTATCAGGCTTTGGTTGCAGCTGGCTTTGAAACTGCATTGACTGGAACAAAGCTTCCGCCTGTAAAAGTTTCAACCGAGTCTGTTAGTAAAAAGTTTATAATTGACACGGATGAATTAAGTCGCGAGTATGCAAACTTCAAGGTTGTAGATACGCGAACAACGGCAGAATATAACGGAGCAAAAAAGCACGGTGAAAAAAAAGGCGGCAGGTTACCGAAAGCTATTTCGATTAAGTTCACTGATATGTTTCAAGCGAATGGTTTACTTAAATCAAATGCAGAAATCGAAAGTTTAATTCAAGCTGCCGGAATTAAAAAGACGGATAAAATAGTTGCGTACTGCACGGCTGGAATTCGCTCCGCGTATATGCAGTTGATATTTGATATGCTCGGTTATGATACGCGAAATTACGACGAATCATTTTACCGATGGTGTGTTGTAAATGACGTTGAGTGAAAAAGCCAACCGCTTTAACATTTGAATGCACACTCACATATTTCAAAACGCGAGTGTGCAAATGTTGTATTATTCTTCGCGGAGTTCTTCCAATATTGCAATTACGTCGGCGACAAGTTTCGGACAAAACGTTGTCATCAACTGTTTTTCTTGAATTAGCTTTTGTCCTTCAGCAGTTGTAAAATCCGCACCCAATAATTTATTGCAAACTGATGACGGATATTTTTCCAAAAACTTTTCGCGAAACTGCGTGTTCATTTTTATTGCTCTAACTTTTTGATCAGCACCAACTTCGCCTAAATCGCAATGTCCGAATTGCAGCCCCATTGCAAGGTATGCGCCGATGACAGCCCCGCACGTTTCGCCTTGAAGCATTCCTGCACCAAATCCAGTTGCAATTTTTAATGCGGTCTTTTCGTCAAAGCCCAACTTGTTCGCCCAATATCTAAACACAACTTGTGCACAGTCGTATCCGTCTTTAAATTGGTTCAACACTTCTTCTTGCGTCATTTTATTTCTCCTAAAAATAATTTTTATCTATCATATTCAAAAAGTCAATATCCAAATATTGATTTAATTTTTTCCACGTGAATTCATTTTTGATTTTTTTGCTATCTTGCTGATATTGTACCCACGCCATTGCACACCATGTAATTCCGCGCAAACACGTTATTGGAATAAATTGCTCAACACGTTGTTTTATATTTTGAGTTTCAAATCTATTTGCAACCGCATCAATATATAAATCAATAAACATATTTATTTCATCAGCATTTAAAATATAATCCGTTTTCCAAAAGCTGGTAGTCGGTGCGAGAAAATGTCCGAGGTCTTGAGCGGGTTCACCGAGCAAAGGCTTTTCCCAATCTACCAAATAATTATGCGGTTCATTTCCTGTGATTAAAAAATTTGATGAATTCAATTCAGTATTTATGCAACATAAATATTCGCTGTGTTCATTTGCATTTTGTATAAGGTTGAAACCTTTTTCTAACAGTGTATTAATGAGTATCCTCACTTTTGAATCGGCAAGTGACGAAGTTTCATATACATGTACCATCTCGCAACACTCATCAAATATTGATTTCAACGAATTATTTGCAGGAAGCAGTTTTGTTTTTTCACCTTTTTGCTTAGTTTTAATGTTGACGCTATGAATATCTGCAAGAATATTTGCAGCGATAGGTAAATCTTTTTTGTAATCCAAACTTTTGCCTTCTAAAAATTCCATCACAAGAATTCCGCTGTCGATAAAAGTTTTTGAGTCGTCAACATACATTGCTTTCGGTGTTCGCTTAGAATCTTCCAATGCTTTTAAGGCGGCATATTCATATTCAATTTGATTTTGCAGATGCATTTGACTTCCGCAATTAATTCGCAACACTAATTTTTGATTTGTTACCGGATGCTCAAAATAATAATTCACATTGTACTCGCCTTGTGCTAAAAAAATATATTCTTCTGTCTGTTCACGCGGCAATTGCAATGCTTCGCGATACTGTTTCGATTGTACCAACTTGTGCAAATCTTTTATCATATCCATTTTATTTCACCTTATATCTTTATACTGCTTTGCTATGTCATCAATATTTTTTCCTCTGCGATACGCGAAACGAAGGAAAAACATTTGCACCGCGAGTTTTAATTTATAAAAAAATGAACCATTAAATCTGCGAGCCGACGAAATAATTTTTTCGTTAATAACCACGAGCTTCTCTTTTTTATTTTTCATATTTATTGAAAATTGATAATCTTCCATAATTGGTATGTCGGGAAAACCGCCACTTTCAAAAAACAAATTACGCTCAACAAAAATTCCTTGATCGCCAAAAGGATATTTAAACACGGTAGCACGCAAGTTAGACATAAATGTGCATACTGCAAAAAATAAACCTCGCGAATTGAATGCAATGCGAAAACATCCAAATCTGTGTTGCCGTGTTGCTTCTTGTATTTTTTGCTCCGTGTTATTTGGGATAATGCTATCAGCATGTAGAAAAAAAAGGATAGCACCTGAGCTGATGTGTGCGGCTGCATTCATTTGCTTTGCTCTGCCTTTATCAGTTTTAATAACAGTGTATTGTTTGTCAATTAAATCAAGTGTCTCGTCAGTGCTACCGCCATCTGCAAAAATAATTTCACACGCCAATAATTTTTTCAATTCGCTTTGCAATTGAATGATTTGCTTAGCTTCATTGTAGATTGGTATAATCACAGAAATCTTTTTGTGCGTTGTAAAATATTCACGCGTATTTTTGCATTTGACATTTATAGTTGTTTGCAAACGTTTGAGAAATTCAAGCACATCTTGCGGAGTATCAATGTCATTCAAAGTTGGTAACAACGTAACAGTGTGATTATTTTCGGTTAATTGTTTTACCGTGCTTTCAAAAACTGTTGTCGTTCCATAATTCTGTAATTCAAACGCATTTCGTATCACTTGCTTCATACCGACAAGGCAATAACCGCCATCGCTCACAGGACACATCACCACGTCAGAATCTTTAAGGAGTAAAAACGCAGAAGATAAAATCTCGGCACTTATTTCAGGAATATCGCTCCCGATTAAAACGCAAGCATCAAAGTTTTTTGTCAGTAAAAATTGTATTGCATTGAGCATTCGCTCGCCCAAATTATCTCCAGTCTGTGTGTATAAGTTTTTATTTGTGCCGAGAAGATTTGTCAATATTTCTTTTGCACCATCTGGTGTGTAAAAAATAAAAATATCTTTTTCGGTTTTTTTGCATTCGGTATAAATATCTTTCAAAAATGCGGCATGAATTTCTGCACATTCTTTTGCAGTGTACACAGGCATCAATCTCGTTTTTGTTTTACCAGCAATTGGAACTCGTGTTAAAATAATAATTGCTTCTTTCATTTTCTTCGTACCATAAACTTTGATTTTGCGCGATTTACAAAAGAATGCTTCACATCAGGTGATTCAGTGGAGTCTAGTATTTCATTAAGAAGGTGCCGTACATTATCAATGCCGTTCCGCTTAAAGTTTCCAGCACAAGTTGCACAATACACAAATAGCTCCGTTGAATTATTTTCTTGTAATTCTGTTTGAACTTGATGTGAAAAGCTTTTTGCGATTTTAGGTTCTTTTACGATTGCACAACCGCCCAATCCACAACACTGCACTTGCTCAATAAAATTTATTGTATCAGGAAGATACGGTTTCATTTTTTCAAGCCATAATTTATTTTTTCTATCGGGACATGGTAAGAAAATATTTATTTTGGCTTGTTGCAATTTATGCCCCAAACCTAGTTGCAATAACTTTTCATACACAGTTGTTATTTTAACTTTTAGTTTTCCGTGCAAATGATAATAACAATTCGGGCATAAAGTTATAATTTCTTCGATGCCACATTTTTCAAATTGTGTATTAAGCCTTTCATAAATTGCTTGCTCATCTTTTACAAGTCCCAATTCTGCAATCGGTTTTCCGCAACAATCAAATGCAACGCCAATATTTTTTTGTTCAAATATTTTGACAAGCAATTCAAGCGTCTTCGGATACATCGATGGATAATTGCAGCCTGGAAATAAAACGCTTTTTGTTTTTCCGTTTCGGTAATTTTTAAAAATATAATTTGACTTTTCTTTTTGCAGAAAAAAATAACCGTTAACTTTGTCGCCTGATTTTTTTACATTGTGCTGCCGTAAGTTCAACATAAATTTTCTGCCGTCAACATTGTGCGGACAAACTTCAGTGCATTTACCACACAAAAAACAATGATACGCAAGCTCTTGTAATTTTGCAGTATCGTTAAAATCTAATTTGTATTTTTTTAGAAATTCGCAATTTGCTGTGCATACTTTGCATGACACGCATGGATTATTTTTCTTCGGCGGCTCGCACGCTTCAGTCTGCTGAACATACTTTCTTTTTAGTAGTGCTGTGATAACAAATACAAAAACTGCAAGTACAGCAGACACAGCGATAAACAGTAATCTGTTTGATGAATCGACAACGCCTGCCGTTCCAAATATATATAGTGCAGTTCCTGGAATCATAAAAATAAAAGAGAACACCATGTACTCTGTAAATGGAATATCGCTAACACCGTATGCAAAGTTTTGCAAGTTGTAAGGAAACACAGGAATCAATCGCGTAAGCATAAGCACAAACACATAATTTTTTTTATCGCCATCAAATATCCACTTTTTCAAATATTTGTTTTTCATAATTGCAGGCTTAATCGAATCTTTCAAAAAAAAACGCCCGACGATAAATGAAATGCAAGCGGCGACAGTAGCTGAAATTAAACACAACACTGTTCCCCGAAGTGGATTAAATATAATTCCTGCCGCGATTGCAAAAGTGATACCAGGTAAAGCGAGCAACGAGTAACCGATAATACTGAATACCAGATATAATAATGCCGCAAGCATATAATTTTCGACCGCAAGATTTTTTAGACGTTGCAAACCAGCTTCATCTAATGAAAGATACGAAAAAAAATTAAACGTGCAGTTTAAGATAATAACAAGGGCAACTAAAAATATAAAGATAATCAATTTTTTCTTTTTCATATAAACCAATAATAAGTTTTATGGCACAATAATTTGATAGTATATAAAAACAAACAAAAAGTCAATCAATGCCTATTGACATTTTTAATAAAAAAATATATATCTTAATAATTTATTATAGAACAGCTGGAGGTTCTTATGAAGAAAAATATGCTAAAAATATTTTTTGGGTTAACTGCATTTGTTGCAGTTTGTTTTTCTTGTGCAAGTAAGCAAGAAGGTGTTAAGAAAATGGATGGAGCTACATTGGTTGCAAAAAATTCCGGACGTGAGAAGGATAAGATTTTGATTATCGATGTGCGACCAGAAGCAGAGTACAAAGCAGGTCATATCGAGAATGCAATCAATATGCTTTCTGATACAATCGGCGATAATGTTTCAGCAATTGAAGCATGGAAGAATATGCCGATTGTTGTGTATTGCAACACAGGAAGACGCTCGGCTGCGGCGGCAGATGTTTTGTTAAAAAAAGGTTTCAAGGAAGTTTATAATGCTGACGGCGTAAAGCAGTATGCATACAACCTCGTTACATATTATGATATCCTTCCTGCAGATTTGTTAAAGATAAAGCAAGATGAAAACACGGTACTGGTTGATTATCGTCCGCAAGCACAATATGAAGCTGGACACATTGAAGGTGCAATCAATATTGAACTTGGCGAAATCAAAAACAACTTGGATAAGCTTCCTAAAGAAAAAAACATTGTGCTTTATTGCAATACTGGCACAAAAAGTATGGAGGGTGCAAAAGAACTTTCCGCATTGGGATATGAAAATGTATTCAATTGTATCTTCGGTGTAAAAGAATACGCGTACGATTTAGTAAAATAATCTTACTCGCTTAAATGCATAGACATCTCGAACAATGTTGTTGAGGTGTCTGTTGCACTCATAAGAATAAAATCAAACTTGATTAACATTATCTTATTTGTCAAGTTTGTCTACGCACTCAATATCTATCTTCACCCTGCAACCTATTTTTTATTCTATGATTAAAAATTTTTTTAGCAAAGATATTTTAATTAACGACAACGCTTGACTTTATTTTTTTTATAATTTATGATGCAAGCGTCGAGTTTTAATTATCAGTTTATAAAACTTTTTCACATCAATTTGTGAAGAAGCTGTCAAATACAAAAGTTTATTTACAAAGGAGTTTATATGACTTACAAACAAAGGTTGTGCGAATATATTCGCTATGAAAACAAATGGCTGCTTATCTTGCTTTTTTTATCCTGTGTTGCTGGCGTGTTTTTTTCGATTTTTATTCCAATACTGCAAAGCAATTTAATTAATTCAGTTGAAGCGAAAACAATTTCGATTATTCAAATTTTAATTGTAGTGTTGCTTTCGTTTGTTGCAATTTTTTTGGTTTCTTTCACCTCAATACTCACACCGATATTGATGTTAAAGTTCCAAAACAAAATAAAATATTCGCTTATGCAAAGCGTTAAATATGTTTCCGAAAGTTTTTTATCAATGGCAGGCACGTCAGGCTTGTATTATGGTTTTGGAAGCATTTCCAACGACATTTCTTTTGTCGCATATCCGGCTATCTTGAATATTTCACTTTCGCTTTTGCAGGTTGCTGTTGCGTTATTCTTTTTGTCAAAAATTTACTTTGGATTTTTGTATCTGAGTTTAATTATTATTTTTGTGTACGTTGGTTTTGTACTTCTATCGCAAAAAACTTATGCAAACTGCATAAAAAAAAATTCGCGAAAAAGAACCGCAGCTTTATGAAAATGCTCAT
Organism: uncultured Treponema sp.; assembly: GCA_937890985.1. Classification (GTDB taxonomy): domain Bacteria; phylum Spirochaetota; class Spirochaetia; order Treponematales; family Treponemataceae; genus Treponema_B. Next base: position 7,296 of record CALAEM010000034.1, read on the forward strand.
TTGATTTTTTCAAATGCAGGAACGATCACTCAATTTGGTGACCCAGAAATTTTTTTTGGTAAGTTCGATAAAAATCTTTTGGAGCTCAAACAATTAAACGAAAGGGCTGAAACTTTTTTGCAAATTCAAAAAGTGATGCTGGATATTTTGAAGGCAGTTTCGTTTGTATCGTTTGTTTTAATTTCGATTGACGGCATTTCAAAACAAACAATGACTATTGGTTCGCTCATTTTGATTTTGGCGTACATACCGATTCTGCTTCAACCGCTTTCAAAGATTCAATACTTTGTAAAGATAAAATCTTGGATTGCAGAAAGCGAAGCAAATTACGAAGAGTATAAACAGAATCTTTTTTCTGTAAAGCTCGATACGACAAAAAATTCGCTATCGCTTAATCCTAACGCCACACTTAAATTAGATAATGTTTGTTTTTCTTACGAAGAAACTACAAACGAAGGAGAGGAAAATGCCTAAAGTAAAAATAAAAATTTTCGACGTTTTAAGCTTTTGCGTTATTGCTTTGATTGCAGGTGTCGAGATACTTATCCCGATGCTCGAAAGTAATATGATAAAAACAATCGGGCTTAGTCATTCCAATACAAATTTGCTCTGGTTAGTTATTTCGCTCATCATTATCAACGCAATGCTGTATTTTATTTTAAATAAACTTGTTGCGAAAAATCAAAGCTCGATTATAACAGAAATTTCAGCAAAAACAATTCGCAAGATAAGTTCGTTTTGTCAAAAAAGGATCAATCAAAATGGAGCTGGCTATTATACTGAGTTTTTGGCATGAGGCCCACGCGAAATAGCACAACTTGCATCACCTGACTTTTTGTTTTTTATTTTTTACAGTATTGTTGCCTTTGTTGCAATATTTATCACGGCGAAATGGACGTTTTCTCTTTTCGTTATATTTCCATTTGCTTTCGTGTCATATCTTCTCCTCGAAAAACATCTCGGGAAAAGATTAAACCAAATGGCAAATAAAATTTCTGACCTAGCGTATGAAAAAGATCCGCAATTTATCAATTATATCAAAAATGCAAAAACAGTTTCGCAGTTTGGCAACTCGGAAGTTTATTTAAAAGCTTTCGATGATTATCAAAAAGAAAATTATCGCTTGAGCAAAAAATTTTTAATTGCAAAGGAAATGAAAAATGGTTTAACCGAATTGATTTCGGCAATTAGTTTTATTGTTTTAATTTCCATTATCTGTTTTGATGTCATCAATGGTAAAATAAATTTTTCGCAAATGGTTGTTATCCTTGCATACTTTAATTTGATTATGCTTCCGATAAGTTATCTTAATTCGTACCGGATGATTTTACTTGATTCCGAATATGCACGAAATATATATCACGGGACGAAAGACAACTATCACGACGCACTGGCAAAATGTGCAAGTTTAAAAGTGTGCAACACTAACGTTGTAAAAATTCAAAACTTAAATTTTTCATTTACAGAAAAAACAAATAACTATACGGAGAAAAAAATGGATTACGAAAACATTTCTTTTAACTTGGCAGCAGGAGAAAGCCTTTCGATGATTGGACTTTCGGGTGAAGGCAAAAGTACAATTGTAAAATTATTGCGAGGTGAATTGCAACCAAGCTCTGGCAATATAACGCTTGCTGGTTTAGATATTTCAGGTGTGCCACCGCAAATACTAAATCATTTGATTTGTGTTTATGAGCAACGAACAACTATTTTTCCAACAGACTTATATGAAAATATTTGCTTAGGCAGAAAAATGTTAAGCTCCGCTGAAATCAAAAAATTTTTTGAAAAATATAAAAACGAATTTGTCGAAATTTTACAAAGCAGAAAAATTTCACACATACTTTGTGCCGCGTTCGATATTCTGGATAAGCCGTCAGAAGAAGAAGTCAGCTTCTTGAATAAAGTGATTGCTAGCGGAATTAGTGCGGAGCTTTTGGCTGACATACTCGTAGAAAAATATTACGTAAGCACTGAACGCGTGGAGCACCTCATACAGGAATTGGGAATCAGTCATTTGAAAGGTCGCACGCTTGGCGAGGACGGGCACGACATTTCTGGTGGCGAACGTGAACGCATTGCAATGGCACGATTCTTGACAAAAGAAAAAGCTGTGCTGTATTTGATTGACGAGCCGTTTACATCACTTGATGCAAAAACTGAAGCTGAGTGCCTTGAGCTTTTGAAATCTGAAACTGCTGGCAAAACTATTTTTGTTGTATCTCATAAGTTTAATATCATCAAGGCTCTTTCTGAAAAATGTATTGTTTTGGAAAAGGGCAAAATTTCGCAATATGGCACTCACGAAAAACTAATTTGTGAAGATGGTTTATACAAGGAACTTGCACAGTATTTTAACGAGCAACACAAAAACTAAATTCCACGCGATGCAAACTTAAAACTAAAATACAGTGAGAAAAAAATACTTCCCTGGCGGAAAATGCAATGTTTGCACTTCTCCGCCTTTTTTCTCGTTAAAACATCTCGTCGCTTTTGATTGTCAAAGCTAAGACAAAAACACCGTAGCAATTAAATTGTGAAATAAACTTCGCTGACAACTGGTTACATTGAGCTATAGAAAAAGTTTAAAATTTATTTATTATTTTGATAATGAAGGCTTGCAAAAATTTTGCTTTTTTGTATACTTTTTGGTAAGCCATCTTGCGGATAATCCTTGCATAGATATTTTAGCTTGTGTATTTCCTTAAAGATATGCCGCAGTTATCACGACTGAAATGTTACGGCATCTCAGTTAGATTTCTGCCGTGTGGAGTTCATACTATGAAAATAAAAAAAAGCACCATAATTAAAATTGCTGCACTCGTTACAATAGTGCTGTTATTTGTTTTTGTAAAGCCACTCAACAACTGGCTGAAAAACGCCGTCGCTTCATTTAAAAGCATCGACAGCGTCAAAGCGTATATCCAATCGTTTGGCGTGTGGGCAGTCGCTGCATCCTTTTTATTGATGATACTGCAATCCGTCGCTGCTCCAATTCCTGCGTTTTTTGTAACATTTGCAAACGCACTTGTCTGGGGCTGGAAGTGGGGTGCATTGCTTTCGTGGACATCGGCAATGGCAGGTGCAATCCTTTGTTTTTACATTGCACGAATATACGGACGGAACGTTACTGAAAAGTTCGTTACTGCTTCGGCATTAAAAACCATCGACGAGTTTTTTGTCAAGTATGGAAAAAACGCAATCCTTGCCGCACGGCTTTTGCCATTCGTTCCGTTTGATCCAGTGAGTTATGCAGCAGGTCTCACTGGAATGAGCTTGTTCGATTTTGCACTTGCGACTGGCATCGGGCAGCTTCCAGCAACAATCGTATATTCGTATGCCGCCGAGAAAACATCAAATCCGTCTACATTTGTAAAAGGCTTGTTACTAATGTTCGGAATTGCTGCATTGGTATATTTTATAAAAATTATTTGGACAGAAAAAAATAAAACATTGAAGGAGAATTAAAATGGAAACTTATTACAATCCTGAGGATTTGGGGAAGTTCAGTAAAATCGGAGAAAAGGCACCCGATTTAGCGAAGAAGTTCTTTGATTACTATGGAAGCGTTTTCGCCGAAGGTGCATTAACCGCACGCGAAAAATCGCTTATTGCCTTGGCGGTGGCTCACGCCGTGCAATGCCCGTACTGCATTGATGCGTACACAAACGATTGCTTGAATAAAGGCGTAAACGAAGAGCAAATGACGGAAGCTGTTCACGTCGCAGCTGCAATTCGTGGCGGGGCAACTCTTGTGCACGGCGTGCAAATGAAAAACATTGTCAAGAAGTTGGAAATGTAACTATGCCGACATTTCTGCAAGAACTGAATGCACTGCCGAATATTCAAAAGTTTGAAGCGAGGATTCCCTGCGAAGATGTCGAATACACAACAAACACTTTGTCCACGCTTCAGGTGAATGTCGGCAGATTATGCAACCTGAGCTGCAAGCATTGTCATTTGGAAGCTGGTCCAAACCGAACGGAAGTGATGAACCGCGACGTTATGGAAGCGTGCCTTGCCGTTTGTCGCGAGCAGCAAGTTGAAACCATCGACATAACAGGCGGTGCTCCCGAAATGAATCCGCACATTAAATGGTTTATCGGTGAAGCCTGCAAAATATGCAGGCACGTCATTGTCCGCACCAATTTAGTTGTAATGGATGAGAACGAGTACCGCAGCTTTCCAGAGTTTTACGCCAAAAACAAGGTCGAGGTTGTTTGCTCACTGCCGTATTATTCTGAAAGCGTTATGGACAAAGTCCGCGGTGCCGGTAGCTTTAATACCGCAATCAAAATGCTTAAGCAATTAAACTCGCTCGGCTACGGAATCGACGAGCGGCTTGTTTTGAATATGGTTTACAATCCTGCTGGTGCTTTTTTTCCGCCGGCACAGGCAGCCCTCGAAAAAGAGTACAAAGCAAAACTACAAACCGATTTCGGCATTGTCTTTAATAATCTTTTCACGATTACAAACAACCCAATCGGCAGGTTCGGTGAGTTCCTCAAAAGAAGCGGCAACCTGACAAGCTATATGCAAAAGTTGTCCGACGCATTCAATCCGACAACCTTACCAAACTTGATGTGTCGCTTCCAAATCTCTGTCGGTTACGACGGCACACTTTACGATTGCGACTTTAACCAAGCAGTCGCGTTACCAATTTCGACAAAACAAACAATCTTCGACTTAATCGGAGAATCGTTCGAACCGCGAAAAATTTGCTTCGCAAATCATTGTTACGGCTGCACTGCTGGTCAAGGCTCAAGCTGCGGAGGTGCAACAGAATAATTCTACCGACGCATTTTTTGCGGCGGTAAACTATTTAACCGAAAGCTTTTGACCAAAGTAGCAGGCGGTTCCAAAGGAAACCGCCTGCCGTGTACTAGCGTTTTGTTTACATAGGCTTTAGAGCAACCGTTTTATTCTGAGCTTTTTGCAGAAAACTTAGCGGCTCAAGTTTACGACTCGAAGATGCTTCAATGGGAGCCGCTTGACTTTGCCGATTTTATCGCTATCATACGATTATGTTTGAAATTAGAGTTGAAGCCGAATTTTCGGCGGCACATTTTTTGACGCACTACCACGGGAAGTGTGAGCGTTTGCACGGGCATAATTATCGGGTGTTTGCTCACGCACGCGCAAGCAATTTGGGCGAGGGCGGTATGCTTTTGGATTTTGGTGTTTTAAAAAAGGCTTTGCGTGATGTGTGTGGTGAATTGGATCACCGAAATTTGAACGACTTTGAGTTTTTTAGTGCAGACCCAAGTGCCGAAAGAATTGCGATGTACATTTTTAGCGGTATCAAGCAAAGAATTCCAGATTGTCCACTCCACGCAGTTGATGTGTTTGAAACGTCAACCAGCAGAGCTCGCTATATTGCGGATTAGTCTTCGTCGTGCAGCGTTCTACACAAGCGACGTTGTGCCTTCGCAGGCACAACGCGTCGTCTTAGCTATTCAAGCTGTCGTACAAGCTGCGTCCCTGATTTATCATTCGGTTCACTTCGTAGTAGCGTCCAGCTCCAATCGCAACGCACTCCAGCGGCTTTTCCGCCAAGATAACCGGTACACGCGTTTCCTGCGAAATGAGAGTTTGTAGTCCCTTGAGCAACGAGCCGCCACCTGTCATCACTATGCCACGTTCAACAATGTCGGCTGCCAATTCTGGTGGTGTTTGAGCCAGAGTTCGCTTGATTTCTTCGACAATTTGGTTAATCGGTTCTTTCAACGCGTCGCGAACTTCCGCCGAGTCAATCTCCAAGCGACGAGGCAAACCTGTAATTGCGTCTGTTCCTTTGATTTCTACTTTTTCGATATTTTTTTCTGGTGTTGCATTCCCAATCGTGATTTTAACACGCTCGGCGGCTTGCTCACCAATGATAAGGTTGTCGACTTGGCGGACGTGCTTGACGATTGCCTTGTCGAACTCGTCGCCACCGACACGAATAGCATTAGTAACAACCATATCACCGAGCGAAATAACCGACACTTCAGTTGTGCCGCCACCGATGTCGCAAATCATATTGCCGGCGGGTTCATGAATCGGAATGTTTGCACCGATTGCCGCTGCGAGAGACTCTTCCAAAACTTTCACTTCGCCAGCTCCAGCTTTTAAAGCACTGTCGTTGACCGCACGGCTTTCAACATCGGTGATGCAGCTCGGAATACCGATAACCATACGCGGCTTAATCAGCCGTCGGTGCGGAAGTACCTTTGAAATAAAGTACTTAATCATCTTTTCGGTAGTGTCCATATCGGCAATAACGCCGTCTTTAAGTGGACGAATTGCCATAATGTTTCCAGGCGTTTTCCACAGCATTCGCTTTGCATCTTCACCGACTGCAATGACACGGTTAGTTCCTTTTTCGACCGCTACAACCGACGGCTCATTGATAATAACGCCTTTATCTGGCACGTAAATCAGTGTGTTACATGTCCCCAAATCAATCCCAATATCGGACACAAATCTGTTAAAAAAGCCCATAAAAATCCCTTATTGTTGGCAGTTTGCAAAAACATTGCAAAATATAGCGGACTGTTTTTTACAAAACGTTTTCACTATTTTTTCAATATTATAGATAAATTTTTGCACTTGTCAAGATATTATTTTAAAATATTTTTATGCAAAAATTTTCGTGCGTGTGCATTGCCTAAAATCAAGCGTCTCCTGACGTATCAGGAATACTAAATGACGCAGGCGCTTTAATTTTTGAGTAGTGGAGCGAAAACGAAGCCACCTGAAAACTTTTGTGAATGTGCAAAACTTAAGTTTTGAGAGGCTGCTTTTGCGGAAGCAGCAACGTTTACGCTTTTTCGTGTATTCCTGACACCCAGTTGGTATTCAAGATTAAAATGACGGCAAGAATTCCAGCAACCGTATTTGAAAATAAATTTCCCCAGTAAATCGAATAATACGACAAATACTTTTCGGTTGCAAGGATAAAAATATATCTCAAAAACCAAATGCGAAGTACTCCAAGAAATGCTGGTATTTTTGTTTTTCCTAAGCCTATAAATGCTCCTTGCACCGTCATACAAATACCGAAGCCAACAACGGAATACGTGAAAATGTGCAATGCTTCAACAGCGATGTCTCCGATTTCAGGAAGTTGCGGTTTAAAGAGCGAAACCAAAAACTCAGATGACGGAACAACCGCAGAAATTAAAAGGACGGCACTAATTGCACTGACAATGCATCCCAGTAAGCACGAGCGTTTTGCCTTTTCCACGTTTCCAGAACCGATGTGCATACTGACCATCGTGGTAACAGCCGCAGCGAAACAGCTCGGAATGTTAAAGCAAACGGTTGAAATATTATTTGCGATGCTCTGACCGTTCAAAACTATTGAGCCGTACGGTTCCATTTCTTTATTGATGAGGTAAAAACCTGCGTAAATAAAAGCGTAGTTAATCATTGCGGGCGAGCCAACTCGTAAAAGCTCTTTTATTATCGGCATTGAAAACTTAAATTTTTTAAGCGTTAGTTTGTCTGGAGTTTGTTTTATAAACAAATCATAAAACATCCACAATGCAACAATCAGGTTCGAGAGAAACGACGCCAACACGCATCCGTCAATCCCCAACCTAAATACATAAAGGAAAATATAATTACCGACAAGTTTTATAATTAGCATAATCAGCATTCTTATAAAAGGAGCTTCTGGTTTTCCGTTTGCGTTTTTTATCCCGTTGTATATCGACTCCATAAAACTAAACGGCATAACGATTTGATACAGCGAAATGTATCGAAAGACCAACGGTGCAATATCGCTTTTCAAACTTCTGCTTATCCACTCACCAAGAAAAAACAACAGCGGCAACGAAATAATACCCAACACAAAACCGAACACAAAAATCTGCGTTGCAACTTTTCGGCTTTCATCGATTTTACCACCTCCGTTAAGCTGACCGATAATTGCAGTTGCACCGACACTTAATCCTTGTCCCAATGCAAGTACGATTGCAATAATCGGTTGCGAAAAACTGACTGCACTTGCAGTTACGTGGTCGGTTAGTCGGTTAATAAAAATACCATCGGAAAACGGCATTAAAGCCTGAAGCAATGACATCATCAGAGCAGGCACAGAAAGAATCAAAAGCGTTTTGATTGGAGAAGCCGATAAAATAAGGTCACGTCTTTGGGCGGTTGTTTGCCCTGCCAGTTTAAATTTCATACACTGCACAGTTTAGCATATATCGGTTCTTTAGTGAAGATGCTGTTAAGTTACGATTTCACGAGATTGATTGCAATTTAGGCGTTACACGCGAAGGACTGTATCCGCAAGATATTTCGCCTCATCGGTGTCATGCGTTACATAAACTGCACAGTAGCCTTCTCGTTCGTGCATTGCTTTCAACTCGACTTTCAAGTGTTTTCGTAAATCGGCATCAAGTGCGGAAAGCGGTTCGTCAAATAAAATAACTTTCGGCTCCGTGATGAGCGTGCGAGCTAATGCAACTCTCTGTTTTTCTCCGCCAGACAAATTTTGAATTGAGCGTTTTTTGAGAGACGTTAGCGATAACTTTTCAATCCAACTATTCACTGCATCGGTTATGTGTGCGTTATCAAGTTTTAGTGAGCGTAATCCGAACGCGATATTTTCAAAAACATTCAAGTGCGGAAACAACGCGTAGTTTTGAAACACCATTCCAATATTACGCTCATACGGCTTTTTGTTCGTTATATCAACGCCGTCCAAAAATATCCTGCCGCTGTCAGGTTTTATTAAACCTGCAATCATCGAAAGAATTGTACTTTTTCCGCAACCTGACGCACCAACCAACGACAAGGCTTGTCCGCGTTTTAAGCTGAAATCTGCGGTGATGACTTTTGTGTCAAATGTTTTTGTCAATCTTTCAACGGTAAAATATTCTTGGTTCATTGTTTGCTCCTTTTGCGTCAAGTTGTTATTTTTAAATCGTTACGTTCTAATTCACTAAGCAAAAAACCGACGCATACCAGAAGAATTAGGGCAAAAGCTATAACTGCACTTTCATTAAAACGATACGAACCAGCAAGCCTGAATATCATTAAGCTTAAATTTTCAAAGTTTGAAATTTTAAGCATAAGCGGTAACGACGCGTCGCCTGCACTGATTGCGAAACAAAACGCAGCGGCTGCTTTGATGCTTTTTGTCAGTTGCGGCAACACTGCCCGATAAAAAGCATCAAACGAATTTGCTGAAAGTAAACTGCTTGCTTGTAGCTGCGTTTTCGAGATTTGAACAAAGCGTGCTGCGATTTGAGTGTATGCAATAGTCCAAGCGGTTGACGCTTGTGCGGCACTTAAAAGTAAAAAGCCGAAACTGCCTGTGCTGGAAAAAGTAATGCACAAAGCAAAGCCCAACACAATCGGTGAAACGACTAGCGGCACAAAAGGAGTTACTTTTAAAAATACACTTTGCGTATTTTTAAGTGCAGTGCGGAATTCTAAGTAAATAATACAAAGTGCCGTAAAAACAGAAAAGCTCGCCGTTATAATGCCGACAAATATTGTGTTCCAAAGTGCTCGAAAAAAACTTGCTCTCTGCACAATGCTCCATCCAGCAACGTTAATAGCAAAAAAGTTTTTTACACGAGTGATAAACTCAGTGTCTAGTTGCGTGCTGGCAAATGAAAACACCGACTTGAAAAATATCGACGCAATCGGCAAAACTAAAAACAAAAGAACGGTCGCAATCAATACGCTAAACACACAACGCTCAATTCTATTCATCGAAGTGCGTGGAAGATGTCGGCGATTATCAACTGAGTTTTTGTAAGTTTTTAATTTCGCAATTATATATGCTGCTGTAAAAAAAGATACAATGCCACTTTCGAGAATTGCTATTTTCGCAGTGTTAATTAAATCGGTGCTTGAGCGGAAAGTTTGGTATAGCTCAACTTCAAGAGTGCTTAAACCAATGCCGCCGAAAAGCAAAATGATAAAAAACGAAAAGAAGCAATAAATGAAAATAAGCAAAAAAGATGAAATGATTGCAGGAAAAATTTCTGGCAAAATAATTTTGCTGAAAATGTAAAATCGGCGGCAAGATAAAAGCGAGGCAGCATGTTCCAAGTCCGCATCAACATTTTCCCAAACGCCGGTGATTGTTTTCATTGCAATCGGAAAATTATAAAAGCTGTGAATTAAAATTACTGAAAACGTAGAATACAAAAACTCTGGTTTTGTAACGACGGCGTTTGGAACGAACACGCTTACAAACGAATTTAACACGCCAGATTTGCCGAAAAAAAGCACATACGAAAGAGCGATAATTAACGGTGGAACTGAAACGGGAATTGCTGCAAGTGAAAGCAAAAACTTTCTGCCGAGGAATTCTTTTTTTGTGCAAAAATACGAAAGTGCAAAACCAATTAACGTTGCTAAAATGCTTGAAAGGAGAGCTTGTGTAACTGTGAATGCCGCGATGCTAAAAATGCGTGGCGGGAAAGAAAACGCCGCTTCAGTTTGTTGTGAGAAAACAATGCGTGCAACATTTGCAAGTGGGAGAATAAGCACAAAAGCAACAAGTGAAAAAACAGAAAACAAGGCGAAAAAAAATACAATTTGTTGAGCTGAGATATGCTTATCGACTTTATGATTCATTGTTTTTTCACTTGTGGTTGACACACGTAGGCAATGCGGAACCTGTAAGGTGCCGCATTGCCCGCCAGCCAAGCATTCGATTATTTATTTTAAAACTTCGATGACAGCATTGACGAGATTTTGTGGATTGTCGGGAACTTGCAAAACTTTGAGAGGCGAGCCAATGTGTGCGTAACTTTCGGGCATCGGAGCGTCGAGGGCGACTGGATACATCCACTGCGTTTCGGGCAAAATTGCCTGGGCTTCTTCGGAAAGCATAAACTCTATGAAGGCTTTTGCACCGGCTTCATTCGGGGCGTACTTCGCAAGTCCGAGCCCTTCGATTTGGGCGATATGTCCGTCGTCGAAAATGAGGGCTTTGTATCGGTCAGTTTTGTCATAGCGTACATGATAGGCTTCGCTTGAAGTGTAGCTCAAGGCAAGTGCGGCTTCACCTTTTGTGAAAAGACCGTAGCCTGCCGACCAACCGCTTGTCATTGAGAGGATAGACGGTTTTAGTTTTTTCCAAATGTCGAGGTAGGCTTCGCCGTAAGCAGCCCGAGTCCACATCGCAAGTCCTAGGCCGACTGAGCTTGTGCGCGGATCCATAATGACGATTGATTTTGCGTATCGAGAATCGGCGAGTTCAGCAAGCGATTTCGGGGCTTGTAACTTTGAGGCTGTGTCAAACATAAAGGCAAAGTAGCCGTAATCGTACGGTGTGAGTAAATTTGTTTCATCAAAGATTAAGCTCTTCTGCGAAATGCGCGAAAGGTTTTTCGCTTTGTAGGGCTTCAGCACGTCAGCCTTTTTTGCTTGACCGAGCAAAAAGTTATCAATTCCTACAAGCACGTCTGCTTTGCAGTTTTTGCCTTCGATGGCAGCCTGAGCCAAAACAGCTGGTGCATCTTCAAAGGTAACAAACTGCAAATCATAGCCTGTTGCTGCTTCGAACTTTCGTTCGAGTTGGGGACCTGGTCCCCATTCTGCGGTAAACGAATCGTATGCGTATACCGTTACTACCTTGCCACTCTTTTCGATTGCACCGAATGCAAACGCACAAGTTGCCGACAAAGTGAACAAACACAATAAAAGATTTTTTTTCATAAACTTCCTCCGCTGGCATTATCCAGATCAGGTTTGCGTTAAAGAACGCATCGGGTATTATCTCAGCTTATAGCACCCCGGTGCGGAGACTTTAGCACTTTTGCAAAAAAAATGCAAGTGCGTGCATTATCTGAAGTTAAGTCTAACCGACGTTTTAGAAGCTGGCAACAAGCTGGCTTAGCAAGGTTGGTATGTGGGTCAACCTAGCATTGGTTTAGACTGCAGAGGGCTTGACTGCGTTGTCGAAGTTGAAAATTGTATTATGTGATAAACTATTTTAAAACATTCTGTTGTTTTTTACAAACATTTTTGGGTTAAAAATCTGGACTTACATATTTTTTTATTTCAAATCGTAAATAATTAATATTGGCATATCTCTTTATATACAAAAAAATTAGCTTGTTATTTTTGCTATCTTTCCAAACATAGTTACTACCAAGCTTATCAACAAACTCATATTTTTGATTAAGTTTATTTTCTAATTCACGAATATTTGAAAATAACCCAATTGCAGTATTAGTAGTAATTATTTCATATCCATACGGAATTTTTACTTCAAAATCATCAATAATGATGTTATTTTTATCAGGTATAAATCCTTTCAGGAGTTCCAGAATTACAATTTTATCATGGAAGATACTTAAATAATCATTTTTTTTAAAATAGCTTTCTAAAACAAAAAAAATTGTAAAAAGAAAAACAACAAATATTAAAATTACAAATATTTTTTTATTTTTATTTTTTATCTTATCAAAAATATTTCTCATACAGAATTATATTTATTATTACCTTTTTCTTTAAGAAACTATGCTTCTATTATTATATATTTCCTGAGTGGAGCAAAGCCAGTACTACCGCTACCTTGTTCCGCCATACAGTTCAATTTCATTAAAAAAAGCAAGCTTGACTTGCTTCCTAAAATATTCTTTTTATACATAATATTTTAGCCTTCTGTAAATGAGGTAATATTAAAAACAAAATCTTTTATTTTATATATACTTTCTTTTTTTACCAAATGGAATATATGATTTTCTTCTGTTTTTATATTGCACCCCATGAATTTTCCTTCTCCAATCTTCTCATATTCATGTAAAGCTTTTTGGTAGAATTTTTCCGACTCTTCTTCACTTATGCAAATATCATTATAATATTTGAAATATTCCTTTTTTGTAAATTCCATACCTCTGTCTGCGTGAAACCAATGTGAAGCTTCTGCTTTTACGATACAAGTGCATTCCTCATCGTTGATTGAAACTATTGAGATATTTTTTATCTTTATGCTTTTACTTGTATTAAGGAATCTGTCCGGTTGCTGTGATGCTTTTGTATGTAAATTCGAAATGATAACCTGCCAAATCTCATCTTCTAAAAATATTTTATGAAATATTTCTTTTAATTCATCACTTGTTTGATAATCAAAATCAGATAGATTAAAATAGTATTCCTCATCCAATACTTTTATGGTTTCATAAAATAATTTTATCTGATCTTCAATAGTGGGATTTTCTACATCTAAAGTTTTTAAATATTCATAAAATGGTTTAAAATATTCTCTAACTTCAGGATTTTTTAAATCTAATCTATATTTTATTTTTTCAAAGGTTAGCAGTTCTTCTATTGCAGAATTTTCTATATCTGTTGCTAAAGTAGTAAAATCTTTATTTTCATTTTTTGTACATGCGATAAACAAAAATAATAAAATAGAAAAGAATATAATTCTAATTAATCTTTTCATTTTTCCTCCACAACAGACCAGACGCCTGTTGCCATAACTACCGCTTAACCCGCAAACGGGTTTAGTCCTGTTTGTCAGCGTTGAAGCTGGTGTTAGATGATCTTCTAGAAATTAATATTTTTAAAGTAATTTACAACAAACGAGCATTGTAATCATATCCTTTATTTGGATAACTCTTCATATTTAAATTCTGCAAGCTTCTTCTGCCATTCTGTTACTGTAATGGGTTTAGGTGGTGTTTTTATACCTTCATTGGCATAATCAGTAAATTCCTTGACGAAAAAATTGGTCACTTTTTCAGTAAGAGAATTAGTAGGTGCAGCGGACACATTTTCTCTCTGTGTTTCTTGTCCTGCATTGACATAATCAGTATACACATCATCAGGTGCAATAACAACTACACTCTCACGTAAGATATCGTTTATCCAATTAATTTGATGTTCCGCATAATTTAAAGAGTTTTTCTCATCGCGCATTTTATAAAGCATGTTTTGTAAAAGCAATAACGTAAGATGCATTCTTACTGTGCTATGTTCAAGCACCCCTGCACATACACGGCTGTAAGGTTCTTGCTCGTAAGCTCGGCTTGCAGTAAAATATAAGCCTTCGTTTCGGCTCGAATTATTTTCAAAATCATATAAAGCGATTTTTTCTTTTTGCTCAGTGCCATCATCGTAGGTAATATAAAGCTCTTGCTCTTTTATGGATGTTTTAAGAACGGTTTTCTTTGTATTAACCTTTATTTTTGGGCTAAGTACATAACCGTTTTCAAGTGCAAGGTAACCATCTTTGTTTGGGTTAAACCTACCATTGCGTGTATAATAAACTTTATTTGTTTTTGGATCTATAACCTTAAAAAAAGCATTTCCACCTATTATTGCAAAATCAAAATTCTTTTTTGTAATTGCTAAAGGCCCCTGTGCATTCAAATCCCTAAAAAATTTTCTGCACTCTGTCACATCAATCCCTTTATATCCTACAGTGCTAATATTTTTAAGTTCTTCAAATAAATCATCCACAGAATACGATTGAGCAAACACTGCAAACGCAAACGTAAAAAAGATACATACGCTACAGATTTTTTTTGCATGTTATTCCTCCTCATCTCTTTCCTGAATCTCCGTCATCGCGCCATACTCCCAAGATTTACCGTTAGCATTGCCAGCTACGCTACCAATAAAGATGGTTATACCATCACGGCTCGTAGGGTAACCATAGTTGTTATAATATTTTTTTCCTTGTAGCATTTCTATGTTTTGATACATCATCATAATCAGCTGAGCTATAAAAACCAGATAACTCCTCATATTTATGACAAGAAACTCTGCCAAGAGCATCTTGAGTACAAAGACCTTTCTCATATACATAGTAATATACCTTAGTTCCAGCAAAGGGGGAAGACGAAAGTACCAAAAAACAAAATAATAAATTTAGTCAAGTATGCGATTTATTGTTTTTAAATTTAGCGCCAGTAGGCGTCCGTCTAACATTGCAGTTAAGATGCAAAACGTACCGTCGTTTAGCTGACCGCTCTGCAAGAGCTCGTTTTGTCAGTCTTGAACGCACCTGACACTTGATTATACCAGAAAAGGAAAAGCAATGTCAAGACGAAGCTGGTGTTAGGTTTTAATTTTTATTTATCCCGTAGTAGATACCAATCAATATATTTTTTACAAACTTGTGAATTCGAGAGGATAACAACATCCATTGTGCCTCTATCCGTGCGTCTTGTGCCTGTTGGCTTGACGTTTACTTCCGCCTTTGTTTCTTAGCCCGCTAACTTTGTGCTGATTGTGTTATCGGTGTATTTGACTGTGGCTGTTTGGGTTGTGTTTGCTTTATCCGTAGTGTGTGACGTTCCTTTTTGCGTTAGTGTTACGAAATACGCAGCCCGCGTTATACGCTCGCCTGAGTTTCGATTGTGAATAAGACTGAAAATTGCTCAAAATTCGAATGGACTTTGAGCAATTTTCATACGAATTCAGGCGGAAAAAGTGAAAAACAGAGCGGTGCGGTTACATCTATTGAGCTAGCGTATTAAGCTTTTTGCACAAGTAGGTCGGTGGAAGGCGGTGTACAAAAACGCTTGCGAGTTTTTCAAAAATTATGTTTTTGAAAAATGTCGACATTCTTGAACCGACCCGTGGATAAACTTTTGGTTAATGAGAATAATTATACATTTTTCGCATTTCACAAAGTTGATTTTTTTGGAGAGATTTTTACTCGAAATTGCAACTGATATTCTGTCAACGAGTTTCATCGTTTTGACAAACACTTGCAGAAAAAGTGCCGATTGCGGGCGTGATTTTTAGGATTTCGCCTTCTTTTACGTCGGCAGCATCACGAACGATAGTGCCATCACGCTTCATGACAATCGAAAAGCCTCGTGCCAAAATCCCTTTCGGATTGGAAAGTTGCAAGCGTTGCGAATATATCTCAAGTTGGTGCTTTTTTGTAAAAATGATTTCTCGCATCGCACTGTGCAATTTTTGCTTGCAGTCATCGAGCCTCATTAAAAAAGGCTGTGCAATACTTTTGAACTTCAGGTCTAAATGGTCTTTCGAGAGGCTGTCAATCATCAAGCGGACACGTTCAAGACGACTATTTATCGCAAAGGAAATTGACTGCTTGTAGCCTTGCACGTCGAGGATAAGGTCGGACAAAAGCGAAACCGAAATTTCGCTTGCTTCCGAGGGAGTTGCCGCCCTTGCATCCGCAGCATAATCGGCAAGACTGATGTCAATTTCGTGCCCGACGGCTGAAACGACAGGAATTTCCGAAGCGGCAATGTCTCTGACAAGGGCTTCATCCGAAAAGGGCAAAAGGTCTTCGAGAGAGCCTCCGCCACGCCCGATAATAATCACCTGTCCAAGTTTATAGCGGTTTGCGGTTTTAAGCTGAGCCCGCAGCGAGTCCGCCGCCCGCTCGCCCTGCACAACTGCGGGCAAAACATTAATGCGGATTTTCGGGTTTCGCTTCCGTGCAATTTTAATAATGTCTCGGATGGCGGCTCCAGTCGGGCTGGTAATAACCGCGATTTCACTCACAAACGCGGGTAACGGTTTTTTGCGGCGAGAAAAAAGCCCCTCCGCTTCGAGGCGACGTTTTCTGTTTTCCAGCATCTTTAGGATTTCGCCTTCGCCTGCAAGTTCCATCTTTTGGACAATGAGCTGGTATGTGCCGCGTTCTGCGTATACGGAAATATTTCCGCTCGCCTGCACTTTTAAACCGTCGGCGGGCTGAAACTTCAAACGCGAATAAGTACTTTTAAACATAACCGCCGACAACGCGGACTCGCCGGCTTGAGTTCGTTCTTTTAGCGTAAAATACAAATGTCCTGTGCTGGAAGGGCGACAGTTGGAAATTTCGCCCTCAATGGTTAAATTACCGAACGTAGTTTCTAAGTGTTCTTTGATTTGAGAAGTTATTTCCGAAACAGAATAAACCACGTTTTTTCCTATATTTTTCAAGAAATGATGAGCTATACTGGATTCGAACCAGTGACCCACGCCTTAAAAGGGCGTTGCTCTACCTACTGAGCTAATAGCCCGAAAAACAATGTCGATTATAACTATTTTGAGTAGTTTTGTCAAGCCTTTTTAGGAAAAAGTTTTGAGTTTTTAAGGCTATTTTTACAATGCTTGCAGGATTTTGCGATGAGCCGAAATCTAAAAAGCTTCGCCGTTTACCAAAATTACTTCACGTCAAAGTGGTTTATTGATTTCAAGTGCCACTTCACTTGAAAGTGCGACTTCACTTGCAAAAGCTCAGCCGTTTACAAAAACCTAAAATTTATAACGATTATTTCACCTTCGAGTAGTTTCTGACTACACAAACTCAACATTCCGAAACTTTGGCAAATTTTGCACCGCATTTTTTGAGTTCATCCAAAAAGCAAGGAAATGAAACAGCGAAGCACTCGTAATCTCGCACCGCAATCGAGTCGCTGCTGCCAAGTACGAACGCAATAAATGTCATTGCAATGCGGTGGTCGCCGTAGCTTTCCACGACGGTGCGGCTCGGTTTTCGCTCAGAATCGCCTGAAACCAAAATTGAGTTTCCACGCTCACGGATATTCACGCCCAAAGCCGACAATTCCTCGCACATAACTTTTACACGATTTGTTTCTTTGTATCGTGCGATTTCGACATTTTTGATTTCGCTCGTACCGCTTGCTAAACTTGCAATCGCACAAAGGGCAGGAAGTGCGTCAGGCGTGTCTGCAATGTCAATTTCGGTACTTTGCAGCGATTGATTTTCTTCAATTATTAAGCCTGCTTCTGTAAAGCGAAAATGTGCACCAAAGGCTTTCAAAAACTGCAAGATTTTCATATCGCCTTGAAATTCGTCTGGAGCAGCTTTAATCTGCAATGCACTTTTTGACGAGAGAGTCGCCAAAACTGGAAACGCAACCGCTGACCAATCCGCCAATATCGCCGTTTTTATGGAAAGCAATTTTTTACCGCAAGCATTAAGTTCAAAGTATTTTGCTTCGACAGAAAAAACTTGAAACGAAAAACCAGCTTGCTCCAACCAATGCCGAGTCATCGAAAGATACGGAGC
Source organism: uncultured Treponema sp. (assembly GCA_937890985.1). GTDB lineage: Bacteria > Spirochaetota > Spirochaetia > Treponematales > Treponemataceae > Treponema_B. The sequence goes on from CALAEM010000034.1 coordinate 25,267, forward strand.
TTCGCCGACACTTTCTAAACTCAACTGCAAATGCAATCCAAATATTGCTGTCGCCAAAAATAAACCGCTGATTGGCTGTGAAAAATTCCCAGCTAAATTCAAAACCAACGGCAGCGTCTGCGAACAAGCTTTGCCAGTAACAACAAGCGGCAAGTTTCCATCAGAAGTTTGAAAAGTCAACTGTCGCTTTTTGTAAAATTCGAGAAGCGGTGTCACCGGACGCTGCGACAATGAAGCATCGCCTAAAAACAAAAATTCTTTTTCGCAAAAAGAAAAAATCACCGAAAGGAAATACAACAGAGTTCCTGAATTGCCGCAATCAATCTTAAACGTCTGTTTATCGCTTTTTGCGATTACATTGAGGATGCCACTTTCAGGCGGTACAATTTCCAAGTTGGCTGCACTGCCCGCCAGCTGCGTTACATTGAACTTGCAACCAAAGTTTTCAAAAATCGCAATCGCCGTTTTTGTGTCGCCGCTCATCAAAACATTTTCGAGATGCGACACTTGCGACGAAAAAGCTGCAAACACAATCGCACGAATGCTGTGACTTTTCGATGGCGGCACTTGGAACACGCCACTTAACTTTGATTTAAAAACTTGTAAATGCATGCAAAGTAAATTATAGCCACCGCAGATTATTTTTCAATGAAAGCAATTTTCCAAAAAGAAAATTGCATCAATAAATTTTTGGCTTGGCTACTCGGAAGCTTTCGTTTCATTATCCGAAGATTCCGCAGGCACTTCTGATGCAGCATCACCGTTGTTTAGTACCAAATCCAAAACTGCAAAGAAAATAATAATCGTCATTGGTCCCAAGATGATGCCTTTGAAACCGAGCAATTTCACGCCACCCAAAAGCGAAAAGAAAATAAGCAGCGGATGAATTTTAATTGTGTCTTTTAAAATGAGCGGACGCAACACGTTATCCATCAAGCTGATAACCGTACCTGCAATAATAAAAAACGCAAACGCTTTGAGTTTGCTGCCAGTTAAAAAAAGCACAATGGCGATTGGAGCCCAAATAATGCCACTTCCAATCAACGGGATAAATGCGGCAAAAAAAGTTACCACCGCAAGCAGCAGCGAACCCTTCACTCCAAAAATTGAAAACACAACAAACGCTGCTGCTGCCTGATACAACGCAACAAGCACCAAACCGCGAATCAACTGCATCAACGTTTCAGAAAACTTTGCTAAAAGTTTTTTCATTGACGATGATTCAATCGGTACTGCCGAACTCAGCAAGTTGCTCAAGTAATCGCCGTCAACATAAAAGAAGTAAAGCGAAAAACACACAAATGCAATCGACAACACAAATCGTCCAGCAGACTGGAAAAAATTTTTCCCGAGTGAAAAAATCGTGTTTGAGTACTTTGCCAAATATCCAGTTATAACCGCTTTTATATCAATCGCACGGATATCAATTACCGAATGCGAAAGACGATATATCTGTTCGGCGATATCGTTAAAAAAATCGGCAAATGAATTTTCAGTTCTTGATGTTTGCAATAATGTGATAATCGACTCGCTCAATTCGATAAACTGTCTGATAATCAAAAACGCAAAAGTAATCAGCACAGCCGCAATAATCAAAACAGTGCCAACAGAAAAAATAGCCGCAGCTATGCTCTGTTTTACGCTATATGTTTTTTTGTTCGGATTAAAACGCTTCAACACCATTGTGTAAAGTGGCTTGCACAAAAGATACAAAACCACCGACCAAAATATTGTTGAAGCATACGGTGAAAAAATAGCAATCAGCAAAGCTGCAAGCCCTGCCAACAATGCAACTAGCGATATGTTTTGAATGCTCTGCTTATTCATAGCGTTCCAGCCCTTTGCCTTCACGCAAATTCTCCAAACGCTTAAAATATTTAACCGTGCCAACTTTTAATTCGTCAGTTGCAGCGTCATCACAAACCAACATACCGTAGCGATGCATCTGCAACGCACTCACAGTCCACAAGTGATTAATGCCTTCTTCGACAGCGTGGTAAACAGCTTGTGCCTTTGCAGCACCTGTCGCCACGATGATAACTTCTTCCGCATCCATCACTGTTTTCACGCCGACGGTTAAAGCCGATGTCGGCACTGCACTTAAATCGTTCCCAAAAAAACGTGCATTCATCTGAATTGTGTTTAACGCCAACTGACGATGTCCCGTTCGTGACGACAGCGATGTCGAAGGCTCATTGAATGCAATATGCCCATCCGCACCAATTCCGCCCAAAAACAAATTAATCTTTCCGTAGCGAGCAATTTCTTCTTCGTAAGCTCTACATTCTGCATCCAAATCTTTTGCCATTCCATTCAGAATATGAATATTTTCCCTTTTAATATCAATGTGATTGAAAAAATTTTCCATCATAAAATAATGATAACTTTCAGGATGCTCAGGCGGTAATCCGACGTACTCATCCATATTAAAGGTTACAACATATTGAAACGACAATTCTCCAGCTCGATATTTTTCGATGAGGCGTTTGTAAATACCCAACGGTGTAGAACCCGTCGGCAATCCCAACACAAAAGGTTTTTGTGCATCAGGATGAAACTCCGTAATCCGCTTTGCAATATACTCTGCAACAAACTCGCAAGCCTCTTCGTAATCTTCTTTTATGACAACACGCATAATTTCTCCAGTGAAATTTTCACCGCACTTTTAAGACACAAGTAATTTTAACCGAAGCTTTAAAAGTGCCGTTCAAAAACTTCACGCAATTTTATAAAAATCAATTCAAAAAATCAATAGATAAAAATAAAAAGCCAAAATAATTCAATCTCACTTAAAATGCTCAAGCTTTCAATGCCTCATCGTCGTCATTCACCGGATGTGCAATCCACGGCTCAACTTAAAATCCGCTTGGCGGATTTTAAGTTGAGCATCATGTACCAAAAGCTTAATCCGCTCGGCTAAGGGCATTCACTTTTCTGAGCGTAATTCGCTTAACGCGTATTATTCAAAAAGCTTAAAATAAATGCCTTTAAGTTTTTTGAAAAGGCTCCTCCATTTCAAGTTTGAACAATTAACTTTTAAGCCATCGATAAAACTTTTGCGACATCAAACGCAAAAAATCTTTTCCGAGCGAGTGCTGAATGGTGGCTTGATTTTTATGCAACCTGCCGATATAATTTAAGAATGATTGTTTCAGATCAATTTGTTTCCGAAAAAATTTTGCAAATTAGTAAGCACTATACGCAAAATATTTCGACGCGATTTTTGCGTCCGATTTTTGTAGGTATTTTTTCTGACGTAAATTTAATGCATAACATTGCAGATTTGACGGAACATACGCGGGACTTTATTCTGCAAGGGCAAAGTTTATATGATTTATACACGCAAATTTTTTCGATGGCGAATTTTATCTTTTTAGTTCGTCGGGACATTTTGCCGAATCTGCACAATCTTTCTGCCGCGAATACACAAAACGCCAAAGAGGACAAGGTCTACCGCGTAATGGCTTTTAGTAGCCTTCCGCTCAATATAAATATTCTTGCCGACTTACTTTGCGAGCTTTACGAAAAGTTAGTGGATTACGATAAAGCCCACTCGATGCGAAGCCGTACAGTGCTTAGCCAATTTCCGCAAGCACCTACTTTTTATTATTTGATTGGAAAAGACAAAAAATAAACTTTTCAGCTTTCAGTTTTATTTTTTTATTGCAATTCACTATCAAGCTTGCGATGCGTTTGCGTCCTCTAGCAAGCAAACCCGTTTTTTGCTATTATCAAGCGTTATGAAAAATGAAGCAAGCCTCCCATCAGTAATCATCACTGAAAAAGGAGCAAAGAAACTAAAATCGGGACACGTGTGGGTTTTTGCCGATGAGGTGATAAGTATGACGGAAGGCATTGTCAACGGCTCGATATGCCGCGTCTTCAGCGGAAAAGAAAAGTTTTTAGGCACAGGATTTTTCAACAGCAACTCACTAATTCGAATCCGCATTATTTCAAAAAATGCAAACGACACTTTTTCTGATAAAACGTCGGAAGACGCTTTTTGGATGCGTCGCGTAAAGTATGCCGTAAGGTATCGGTATGAAATATTGAGCAAGGAAGATTTTTCGAGTTGTCGGCTGATTTTTGGTGAAGCTGACGGCTTCCCTGGTTTAACCGTTGATAAGTTCGAAAATGTGTTGGTGTGTCAATCGATGAGTTTAGGCATCGAACAACGAAAGCTCACGATTTACAGGCAGCTTATTGAAGAGCTTGCAAACCTCGGTTGTAAAGTTGCAGCAGTATTTGAACGCAATGATAATGCTCTTCGTGAAAAAGAGGGAATGACTCAAGGGAAAGGTTTTCTCAATGCTGAGTTGGGGCTGCCGCCGTACAATGCGGAAAGCACTTCGGTGATTATTACCGAAAATGGAATACGCTATGTTGTCGATTTTTGCAACGGACAGAAAACGGGCTTTTTCCTCGACCAAAAGTTTAACCGCCGCGAAGCTGCCGCCATCGCACGTGAAAAAACTGTGCTTGACTGCTTTACGCACACTGGCTCATTCGGTTTGAATTGCTTGAAATGTGGAGCGAAGTCGGTAACGTTCCTCGATGTGTCGAAGTTCGCGATTGAAGAAACGCGTGCAAATGTGCAGCTTAATGGCGTTCCAGAAGACAAGTGCGAGTTTATTTGCGAAGATGCGTTTGACTTTTTGTTGCGTGCAAAAGCGGAAAGACGCTTTTTTGACTTTGTCATTTTAGACCCACCAGCTTTTACGAAGTCGGGCAAGACCGTCAAAAATGCACTTGCTGGTTATCGTGAGTTAAATAGGCTCGGTATGTCTGTGATAAAGCGTGGAGGGTATTTGGCGACGGCGTCTTGTTCGCACTTTGCGACAGAGGAACTTTTCGAGCAAGCGATTTTTGAAGCCGCCGACGAATTGCATTTACAACTGAAACAGATCAAAAAATGCACCGCCGCACCCGACCATCCGATACTTTGGGGCGTTCCAGAAACTGCGTACCTCAAGTTTTTGTTGTTGCAGCTTGTGTAAAACAAAAATCTGAAGCCAGTTGAATTAACCATCAAGCTAGCCGTACATTCGATTCACCGAACGTGCAGCCGATGTGGAGCATTAAAATCCTTGCAAGGATTTTAATGCTAATGCTCAATCCGCTCCGCTTGTTACTCAAACCCGCCACGGATATACAAAAAGTTTTAGGCTACGCCCAAAACTTAAGGCTTGAAAACCGTGCGTCTTGCACGGTTTTCAAGCAAACATCGCGGGAAGGCTAGTTTTTCTTCCAGTACTTATTGCTATAATTGTCGCGTAAATACTTAGCAGCTGTCGCTGCATTTTCCAAATCACTTTTTTGTATATCAGTGGCTTTATCTTTGTATTGATTATCATTATACACAGCCCAGCCTGTAGCGTCTGCAAAGGTTGCCGAGGTTAACTTATCACACCATTGAAAAGCATTAAAGCCTATCGAGGTAAGGCTTGCAGGAAAGCTCACATTCGTTAATCTGCTACACCCGTCAAAAGCATAATTGCCTATAGAGGTAAGGCTTGTGCAATCAGATAAGTCGACACTCGTTAATACGCTACACTTGTAAAAAGCACTCTCGCCTATCGAGGTAAGGCTTGTGCAGCTGGATAAGCTCACACTCGTTAAGCCAGTACACTCGTAAAAAGCTCTCTTGCCTATCGAGGTAAGGCTTGTGCAGCTGGATAAGTCTACACTCGTTAAGCCTTTACACCCGTAAAAAGCCTGCTCGCCTATCAAGGTAAGGCTTGTGCAGCTGGATAAGCTCACACTCGTTAAGCCAGTACAACCGTAAAAAGCATTCGAGCCTATCGAGGTAAGGCTTGCAGGTAAGCTCACACTCGTTAAGCCGCTACAACTGTAAAAAGCATTCAAGCCTATCGAGGTGATTACTTCGTTCCCAATTTTAGCAGGTATGACCAAGTTCTTTGGTAGTTCGTCTTTTGGACAATTGTAACCAGTTATTTTACCATTCCCATTTGTCGTAAAAATGGCTGGATCAACTGATTCTGTCTGTTGCGTCCCTTTTGCTTTTGACACAGCAAACACTGCTATGTTTATATTAAAAACATAATCATCGGTTAAATCTTGTCCGCTTGCGTTTTCTAGCTTAAAACCAGCCGCCGCGTAGCCTTCTTTGTAGGTTACGTTTACATTGGCTTTAATATCGCCCCATTTAGAACCTTTTGCAACTTCAAAACTCACAGGTGCGTTTACTGTTACGTTAGCGTCGCCAGTAACAGTGATGGTTACCTTTTCTGTCTGTTGCTCAGCTCCAGTCTTTGGTGATGTTTTGTGCCTACATCCAAATAGCATTGCTGTAAATGCTAATCCAACAACAAGCAACATTCCGCTTGTTTTCAAAATCGCTTTTTTCATAAAAAAGCCTCCTTCGCAAAAATATAAAAAAAGCGGGCAACTGCTTCCTACGCCGTATTTGCCGTGCGTGAAAACAACCTGCCCGCTGTTTTATCAAAATGTATTTGATTAAACAAAGAAAAGACTACTATTGTATGTATGTATCCCGCGAGTTTTGAAATGCCACTCGTATAAATGCTATGCAAATGTTTCATTTTTAGTCTCCTCTCGGTACATAAACTGCCACAAGTATATCATTTTTGCGTCGGTTTGTCAAGTACTGGTCAGAAATTTACTGGCGTCCGTGACAAATGTTTAACAGCGTACATCCTTGTACGCTGTTAAACGACGAGATTTGTGCTA